>NZ_JASPHJ010000019.1:0-29649 GCF_030229085.1 Corynebacterium sp. MSK158 | reverse complement strand
CTAACAACGCCCACACGCATCGGCCATCAGGGAATGCGAAACTGAGTCTTCGCTGCTCTCCGCCCAACATTGCAACAGCATCTTTTTATTTTCCTAGTCGCTGTTCTTTTGCTTAGTACGCAGCATATCCATGCTCATTACAGCGCCGAGGATGGCAGCGTGATGTTGCTCATTGAGGCCCGGCGTGATGCGCAGGCGGTACGTGTTTTTGCCCATGAAGAAATTACCCATGCCAGTCCATTCGTTAGAGACGTCAGCAAGCAGGCGATCTTCTGAAGTGATGGAAAGGTTCCAATCCCAGAAGTCGCCGTGAATTTCGACGTCAGGAAAGCCCTCCATGGTCAAGTCCAATTTTGTCTTGAGCATGGAAAAGCGCTTGGTGATAACGGCCATGGGTTGCTCGATTCCCGGCAAGTGCACCTCGTAGGTATCCCGCAGAAAATTCGGCGGGTCCGAAATCGTCATGACCGTTTGGAGGGGATTGCCCTCGGCATCCGTGATGGCAACCTCCAAGCTGCGAGAGGATTTAAACACCATATCTTTAAGACTGGTGGATTGCAGGATCGTGCCCACAGGGGTGCCGTCGATATCGGTGATCATGAACTGATCGTTGAGGAAGGACTTGGTCTGGGTAATTACGAGCTCGTCAAGTGTGAATAAATTTTGCGTCATGCCAGCCACTGTAGGGAAGCTGGCGGTTTTATTCCTCCTCCCTAGGGGTGGTTTTCTGCTGGCGCATGAGCTCTTGGGCCTCTTCATATGCTCGGGCGCGGTGGGCAGTCATGGTTTGGGCGAAAGTCTGTACCCAGTTTTTGTTCTTCTGCGCCAGCGGGCCGGAGGGCTCGGTGGTGGTCCAGGTACCGTCCTCAAAAAGCCAGATGATGTCGCGCGTGTGTGGATCCATGACATAAAAGACGCGGCCATCGGTCTTTATGTTGTGGTGGTGCTGGCATAAGCAGGCGAGGTTTGCCGGGGCGGTCGGCCCGCCGTCCGCGTGGTTGATGCGGTGATCCTTCTGGCAGGCAGATGCCGGGCGGTTGCAGCCGGGGTAGCGGCAGGTCCCGTCGACTCCCTCCAGGTATGCGGCCATTGCGGCGGGAGTGACGTAGCCCTTGACCTCGTGGTTAGGGTCCATCTCCCGGATTTTGGTGTAGGGCAGCGCATTGGAGCGCGCCGGGTCGAGCCAGCCTACGGATTCGATAAACGCCGGGGAATTGGGCACGTCGGTGGCCTTGTAGGCGTTGAGGATGATCTCGGGGGCTTGGGTGCGGCCGGTGAGGAGCGCAACGGCGGCGTCGGCAAGCGAGCAACCTAGCTCCAGCGCGGTCTGCCGGACGCACTTATCGACGCTCGCGATAACCGCCGGGTCCGCACTCAAAGTCACCGCCGAGGTGTTATCGCCCCAGTTTTCCATGGTGTAGCGCGGCTGGGTAGGGCCTTGGGTGACGGCCAGCGTGTCATCGGCGAGGTTGATGAGCTCGTTGAGCTTGCGTTTAATCTGCGCCTGCGTGCGCATGGCCTGGTTCGGCCGGGTAGGGGTGAGGTAGGCGGTGAGCTGCTCGTCGATGCGCGTCACCACCTCTGGCGTTGGGTTTCCCAAGCGGTTGAGGGATTTATTGATGGCAATAATGCGGTCGAGGTCCAAGTGATAGAGGCGGTGCTGCAGCGCCTGGAGCTCGGGCAGCTCCTCCAGACGGTGCAGCGCCATGAGGATATGGCCGATCCGGCCTTCATTAACGCCGGTGGTGCGGTAGAGGGATTGGGTAACTAATTCGAAATCAGAATCGAGATCTGGGACTTGGCTTACCCAGAACTCGTACTCCGCCTTTCGCATCTCAAAGGCTAAGCGTGTGGTGGGGTCGGTGGTGTTGGTCGTGGAAAAGTAGGGTTCTTCCATGGCGCATCGTACCTAAATTATCGTGTGAACTTGTGTACGATTTACACCTTATAACACCCCTCGGACACGAGCCTTTTTCTTCGCATTGATCCAGCTCAGGAGCTATATTCCGAATCTTTAGCGGGTAGGGACTTTTCGCTGCTTTGTGCCGCGTGTTTCTTGTCCTGCTTGCGCATGAAACGCAGGCCCCAAATGACCAGTGTCCACGTGATGAGGGCGATAAGGAGAATGGTCACCGGCCAATCACCCGCAATGATGGTCGAGGCATTGAATAGGGTATGCAGGGCGATGGCGGCCAGCCAGAATCCGGCCACCTGCCAGTATCCGTGGCGTGCCCCCGCATAGAGCTTGCCGACGCCCCATGCCGCAACCCCCGTATACAGCGCATGGCTAAAGGCGCCAGTGAAGAATCGTCCGATACCGGTAATGATGACGCCCCAGAGGTCGCCGTCCAAGTCATCGATGGCCGCGTTGAGGATGAACGGCACATTTTCCATGGCATCAAAACCAAGGCCTACCGCCATGCCGATCGCGGCGGCTTGGTAGGGATGCTTCACGTTTCCAAAAGCCGCAATAATAATAACGACGCCGAGGAGCTTGATGGTTTCTTCCGGAAGCGGCGAGTAGAAGGCCGCGTATAGGTGGGTGAGCCCCAGCTTGTCCGAGATCCCCACCATCTGATCGTTGAGGCTCACCACCACCGGCTGGGCGAGCGCACCCCATAGGATGCCTTGCCACATCGGCCGCGGCCTAAACCACAAGAATCCCAAGCCGAGTGTAAGGCCCACGCAGATGAGCGCACCGATGAGCCCAACCTCAGTAAACCGACGATCGGCCAAAAAGAAGCCGGAGACTACCAGTCCAAAAGCGATAGATAACCAATACAGATTCTTCATGCCTTTTCTACCTCCTGGGCAAGTTCTGCAGCGCGCGGTCCGCGCAGGGAGAGGAACGTGGTGGGGCCATCGCCCTCGATGCTGATGGCTACAAGGTCGCCATCGCTAAGCGTGCGCTTGTCCCCGTCGCGGTCGATGTCTCCTTCCGGCATGGCCGTACCTTCACCCATTGCCCGGAGGTAGCGTCGGGTGGCTTGGTCTTTGTCTTGCACGCCGACTTCCTTAGCGCGGATTTGGGTGCCGTCACAGTCCCAGCGTGGTTCACTGCTGGTGGAGCCATCTTCTTCCGTGCAGGATAATCCGGGGATGCGGGCCTGTCCGGCCTGCACTTCAGAAGTGGGGTTGTCATAGATGTCTGGCAGGAGCGCATTGGTGCCGTAGATGGCGCCGAATACTACGCCCGCCGCGAGGATGAGTGGTGTGCTTTTCATGCTCTTAACGCTAGGTACGCACTGCTCAGCGCGGTATCCTCCGCGGGGAGGATTAGGCCGGTCGCAGGGAGGATTTCTTCCCCATAAATTTCCTTAAGCCCTGTGATAGGTTGGGTGCGTGTTTGAGGAGCTAGAAGAAGAAGCGGAAACGAAAGACGAGCCCAGCCGCGTCTGGTGGCAGTGGTGGGCGCCCATAGCCATGGCCGCGGTCTTCGTTGGCCTGCCGCCGGCTGTCTACCACCTTGTCCCCGGCCTCGCCTTGCTCATCCTCATGGCCGTGCTGACCGTGGTCATTGCTCTTGCCGACGGCGCCACTTTCCGCGCCTCCTGGACCATTTTCTGCGTGGCGGGGCTGGCGTATTTTGCAGCCATGTCCCTCTACTTCAACGAGGGCACCTGGATATACCTCCCAGTATTTGTTTTCCTGGCATGGGCCGCGAGCAAGCTGGGGGCCGCGGTGGGCTCCAAGGCAGGGAAGAGCTAATGGAGACGTGGCGCCTAGAGCACCCCGAGGTGGGCACCATTGAGGTGCAGCGCGGATACGATGCCGAGTTCGCGGAGATGGGCGAGTGGCCGAAGAAGGCCAAGGATTTCACCCCGGTTCCAGGCGATGCTTCGCTGCCGGAGCGCCTTCGGCTTTGGCAGAAAAACCCCAGCCCACGCCTGCAAATTGTGGTGAACGGTCAGGTACGCAGCCGCCACGATCGGCCCCGCGCAGGCCGTTATTCGCTTAAGAAGAAGATTGAAAAAGATCTCACTCTGCTTGAGAACTCCGCCCCGCGCAGCAAACCTTATCTGGACGTTCAGGCATCGCCCTTTGGCGAGCTCTTGGACGTGTACTACCGCAATGGCGAGGAGGCAGTCGCCCTCGATCCGCCGGCCGGCTCCTTGGGCGAGAAGCGCCGCCACGCCATGGAGGAAAGTTCTTTCAAGCGGGTGCTGTATCCACTTCTGGGCGGGCTGGGCAAGTCCGGCTGGGCCATTGGCGTGATCGTGCTCGGCCCGATTATCAGCCGCATCTTGTCTCGGTTGCTTCCGGATTGGGAGATGCCGGAGATTAACCTGCCGGATATCGCGCTCCCCGTACCGGAGTTTCCGCAGATAGAGCTGCCGGTGCCGAATTTCGACTTCAACATCGACATCGATCCGCCCGACTGGCTCGTATTCCTCATGGATTACAGCAAGGTGTGGGTACCGCTCATCATCGCCATCGTGGTGGGCATTCAGGCCGTGCGCAATGCCAAGAAATCAGAGGAAAAGAAGCACCAGTGGCAACAGGATGGCGCGTATGCTGACGGCCATGAAGATTCACGGCGCGATTGATGCGGAGGGCCGGTGCAAGCACTGGCATTCGCCGCTGGATGTGGTGGCCAATAAATGCGCCACCTGCCGCGAGTATTTTGCCTGCGCGCTGTGCCATGCCGAGCTCACGGAGCATGAGTTTGGGCCCATGCTTGCCGACGCCCCCTCGGTACTCTGCGGCGCCTGCCGCACCGAAATGAACTACCACGCCTATTCCGCCGCGCCTGCGTGTCCCCACTGTGGGCATAAATTTAATCCCGGCTGCAGTGCGCATGCCGGAATCTATTTTCAGCTAGACCGCTAAGCGGTCCGGCCACGCCAGCGTCTTAGAAGGAAGACAGCTGCTGCAGCTGCTGGATCTGTGGGATCTGTGGCAGCTGGAACTGGGATACGGCGTTCTGGGCAATCTTGGCCGCGTCCGGGATGCGGAAGGTCTGGCCCAGGAAGGGGACATCGACAGTCGGCTGGCCAGGGATGGTGCCCAGCTCGATGACCTTGGCGTTCTTGGTTGGTGCCGGGGCAGGGGCCGGAGCCGGAGCTGGCTTTGGTGCGGGAGCATTGCCGCGCTGGCCGCCGGTGTTGACCGGCTTGCCCTGACCGGTGGTGCCGTTCAGGCCGCAGCGAGCAATGGCCTCATCCATGCGGCCGATGGCGCCGCGGACCTCGTTGCCGCGTGGGTGCACGGTGGCAACGGCGAGGGCCTGGGACTTCTTCTGGTTGTAGTCAGCGGAGTTGGTCCAGTACTGCTGTGCCTGGGAGCAAGAAATCTGGCCGGCGGGCATCTTGGCGAGGAGATTATCAACGGCGTCGGCATGGGCAGCGGCAGGGGCGGCGAGGGTTACGGTCAGGGCGGTAGCTGCAGATAGCAGCGCGGACTTACGTGCAAAGCTCATGCCAGACATCTTGCCACACTTGTTACGCCTGTGACAGGCCGAGGAAGCGATTGACCAGGCTGCGGTAGGCGCGCACGGTGAGCTCGAGGTCCTCTAGGTAGAGGTGCTCGTCGTGGCTGTGCAGCTGCGAATTGGCACTGGCCATATCGCGGCCCTCGGCGTGCATGGCAAAGCCATAGGCATTGCCGCCCTTGCGGCGGGCGAAGCGCAGGTCCGAGCCGCCGGTGGCGTGAACTGGGACAACGTCCTTGTCGGGGAAGAATTCCTTGGAGGTGGCCTCAATCGCCCGCCACAGCTCGGTATTGGTGGAGGATTGCGTGGCATCTTCGGTGATGAGGTGCTCTATTTCCACCTCATCGGCCATATCCCCGAGCGCGCTGCGCAGGAAGTCATCGAGATCCTCCTGGGTCTGGCCGGGGAAGGGGCGCACATCCATTTCCAGGTAAGCGTGCGAAGGCAGCACGTTGATGGCGCCGCCCGCGCGCAGGACGGTTTCTGCGATGGTGGTGTGGCTAAAGGCGTGGGCATAGGCGTCGAGGTTGCCGAACTTGGAGTAGTCACCCGTGCCGTCGATAAGCTCCTGCTCCGTCTGGGGATCAAACTTGAAGGTGCGCACGAAGCCCTCCCAGATCTCATTGGAGGCCGTGGGCGGCTCCGCAGTGGCGATGCGTCGGGCGACCTCACCGATCTTTACGATGGCAAAGTCCTTGCCATAAGGCGTGGAGCCATGGCCGGCATCGCCGTGTACGTGCAGGCGGCGCTGGCCGGCGCCCTTTTCTCCCACGTTGAAGCCCACCGCGCCGGGCAGGTGGCTGCCGCCGGTCTCAGACAGGCAGTTCTTCCACGAAAAGGCATCGGGGTGGTTCTCGGACATAAAGCGCACGCCGAGGCCGCCGCGGGCCTCTTCATCGGCCATGCCGACGAAGGCGAGGGTGCCGCCCGTGTTACCGGCGCGGGCGACCTCGCGCGTGACGGCGGCCATGGTGGCGGTAATAAAGAGCATGTCTACGGAACCGCGGCCGTAGAGCTTGCCATCCTCGATGAGGGCCTCGAAGGGCGGCTTGGTCCACTTCGGCTCATCTACGGGGACGACGTCCGTGTGGCCCATGAGAGTGAGCGGTTCCTTGTCCGGATCGCCGGGGACGGTCACCACGATGGAGACGCGGCCCGGGTGGGACTCGAAGCGCTCAATCTGCACGTCTTCGCCCGCGAAGAATTTCTCCAGGCTATCCGCATTGCGTACCTCGTGGCCGGAATCCGGCGTGAGGTCATTAACGCAGGCATTGCGGATAAGCTCTTGGAGGAGGGAGAGGGTGTCATCATAAAGCGTCATGCCCCCGAGGGTAGTTCCGTACAGATTTATATGTGGTTTTAACCAAAGTTGAACGCCGTTCAAGTAGGGTTTAGCACCATGAGCATCGTTGACATCGCCCGTGAGAAAGCCCTGGAGCAAGGCAAAGGCCTCAACCAGGAAGAGCTACTGCAGGTATTGCAGGTTCCGGATTCCCAGCTGGAGGAAATTGCAGATATCGCCCACCAGACCCGCCTGAAGTGGTGCGGTCCAGACGTATCGGTGGAAGGCATTATCTCCATTAAGACCGGCGGCTGCCCAGAGGATTGCCACTTTTGTTCCCAGTCCGGCCTTTTTGAGTCCCCGGTGCGCGCCGTGCGCCTGAACATCCCGGAGCTGGTGGAGGCGGCGCAGAAGACCGCTAAGTCCGGCGCCACCGAGTTCTGCATCGTGGCCGCAGTGAAGTCCCCGGACGATCGCCTGCTGGACCAGGTGGGCGAGGCGATTGCCGCGATTAATGACGCCGTCGACATCGAGATTTCTTGCTCGCTGGGCACCCTGACCCGCGAGCAGGCGCAGCGCCTGAAGGATATGGGCGCGCAGCGCTATAACCACAACCTGGAGACCTCCCGCTCCTTCTTCCCCAATGTGGTCACCACCCACACCTGGGAGGAGCGCAAACAGACCCTCGATTATGTACGCGAAGTAGGCATGGAGGTCTGCTGCGGCGGCATCATCGGCATGGGCGAGTCCCTGGAGCAGCGCGCCGAATTCGCCGCGCAGCTGGCAGAAATTGACCCGTGCGAGGTGCCGATGAACTTCCTCGACCCGCGACCTGGCACCCCCTTTGCGGATCGCCCGCTGGTTCCGCTAGGTGAGGGCCTGCGCGCCGTGGCGGCGTTCCGCCTGGCCATGCCGTCTACCACCTTGCGCTTTGCTGGTGGCCGCGAGCTTTCGCTTGGCGACGACGGCACTGAGCGCGGCCTCCTCGGCGGCATCAACGCCATTATCGCCGGCAACTACCTGACCACCCTGGGCCAGCAGATTGAAAAGGATGTGGACATGTTGAACCGCATCGACCTGCCGATTAAGGCCCTGTAGTGCCGGGTTTATCCGAGCCCTCATCCGAATTGGCCGCTGCCGTTCTCTCCGGGGACGAGCCGATTTTCCATCCGAATACCGGCAAGCCGATCGAAGAGGTCTTCACGCTGCACCCCGCGGCCGCAGCCGGCCTCGACGTGCCTCGCTATTGCCAGATCTGTGGCCGCCGCATGGTGGCCCAGGTGCGCCCCGATGGCTGGCACACTAAGTGCTCGCGCCACGGGGAGCTGGATTCGGACTGGCTTTATGTAGAGCACCTGCCCGAAAGCTAGCATCGGGGGCATGGATCCCGCCGTCTCCCTTGCCCACCAGTCTGCGCTGCGTTCGATCGCCCGAGTGGTCGAAGAATCGGCGCCGCATACGGAGGAGGGGAAGGCCTTAGGGGACGTCGTCAAACAGCTGCGCGAGGGCCCAGTGATGGTGCTGACTGGGGCTGGGGTGTCTACGGAATCGGGCGTGCCGGATTATCGGGGCCCGCGCGGCTCGCTCAGTAGGCACCGGCCGATGACCTATCAGGAATTTCGCCACGACCCGGCCGCGAGCCATAGGTATTGGGCCCGCAGCTTTGTGGGGTGGCGGGTTATGGATTCTGCGGTGCCGAATCGCACGCATTATGCGCTGGTGGAACTGGAGCGCGCCGGGCTGGTCAATGGCGTGGTCACCCAAAACGTGGATGGTCTGCATAAACAGGCGGGAACCGCGAGCTTGGTGGCACTGCATGGCGATATGGAAACCGTGGTGTGCTTGATGTGCGGGCACCGGGAGGCGCGGCCGCACTTCGATGCGCGCCTAGCTGCAGCGAACCCGGGGTACCTGGAACGCCTCGTGGTGGAGGCGGATCAGGTGAACCCGGACGGTGACGTGACGCTCGCTGAAGCGGACGTGGCAGCCTTCCGCATGGCAGGGTGCGAGCGCTGTGGTTCTGCATTGCTGAAGCCGGACGTCGTCTACTTTGGCGAGCCCGTGCCGGCGGAGCGCCGCGATGCCGCCTTTGCACTGCTGGGCCAGGCGCGTTCGCTCGTGGTGGCCGGCTCTTCGCTGGCGGTTATGAGCGGGTACCGCTTTGTGCTGGAGGCAAAGAAACAGGGCAAGCGCGTGGCCGTTATCAATGGCGGACCCGGCCGGGGTGATCAGAAAGTGGATACGCTGTGGCGCACGCAGGTGGGTCCGGCCTTTGACGCGGTACTCGATGAGCTGGGGCTATAACTAGCGCGGGATGCTCTCCACCAGTTCCAAAATGGTGCGCACGATCGCACGGACGCGTTTATCCATCGGCATATCCTCATGCAAGACCATCGCGCGGCGGTCGAAGTCCTGGACATAAATATTGCGGACCGTGCCCTCGGCGACGCCGCGGGGGTCGAGAAAGCAGGTCTCAGGCGGGACAACGACGGCGTCGGACCGCGTGGCAATGCAGGTATAGCTCACGCCGGATTCCAGATCGCCGTCCCGGTTGGTTTCGCGCAGCGCTTCACTGCCGACGACCTGGTCCATGCCCGCCGGCCCAAACCAGCCATCGATGATGGAGCGCAGCACCGCTTCTTGGCGCGGGGTGCGGATGAGGCGGCTGGCTATGCCCCCATAGGTGGTGCCGTGATTCGGGGCGCTAATGCACATCAGGTGCAGGACGTTTTCGGCCCCGCCCTCCATACGCATCCAATAGCGGGCAAGCAGCCCACCTTGGGAGTGGCCGATGAGAATAACCTTGTCCGCGCCGGTAGCCGCGCGGACGGTATCGATATAAGCGCCAAGCTGGCGCGCAGATTCCGCAAGCGGCTGGGTAGCGCGGTGCCCATAGTCAGGGGCGAAGACGGCCCAGCCGTCCTGGCGCAGTTCATTGCCTAGGAGCTGCCATACGCCTTTTGTATCGCAGGTGCCGTGGATGAGGATGACCGGCCACGGTCGCTGCGCAGTAGGACGCGTGCTCCAGTCATCTTCGAAGACGCCGCGCGGTTTGATGCGCGCGCCAAGGGGCAGGGTGGCGGCGGCATCGGCATCGAGGGCGGTGTCGCCCGGGCTGGTCTTGACCTTCTGGGCTTTGATGAGGTCCGCGATTTCGGCCGCGACCTCCTCGCGCAGTGCCGTGGCCTCGGCAGGGGAGGCGACGCCTCGACGCGGGGAATCGGTCAATTCCTTCTCGTTGGCACGCCAGAATTTGCGGAGTTGTTCGGAAATAGTGGATTTCAACTCAGCCATGGTTCCAGATTGTACTCGTTATTGCAGGTTAACTGTGTTTTTGTCAGGGGTGAAGAAATTTATGGGCAAACCCTTGACCATCCTACGAAAGGTTTATAAACTTAGGCTTGCCTAATCACGGGCGGTGCTTGCAGGAGGGTGCGCTCCACTCCCTCCTTGGGTGCCGAGAGATTAGTCATGGGGAGAAGGCTCACCGATACGCTGTCGGTGGGCCTTCGTTTATGCAAGAAATCTTGCACGAATGTCTCGAATGACTTAGTCTGGCTAATCGTTCAAGAATTCTTGCACGATTGGAGTTGGAATGAGCCCACGAAAATATGAGCATCCGGCCACCGAGGATTTAGAATTCGTCCGTGTATTGTCTGCAGTAAGTGATCCCATCCGGTTGGAAATGGTGAAGCGCTTAGCAGACGGCAAGGAGCACGATAGCTTGATGCTTGCTGACGACCTGCCTCGGTCGACCCTGACTTACCACACTCGGCAGCTGCGTGAAGCCGGTGTGACGTGGACAAGAAGCCAGGGGCGCACTTGTGTCATCTCTTTGCGTCGAGACGATCTAGACGAGTGTTTTCCAGGTTTGCTCGACATGGTGATTTCTAATGCTTAAACAGCTATGGCCGTTAGTTTTGGGAAGCGTAGCACTCGGGTTGGATGCGTATGTTATTGCTGGGCTGCTGCCGCAGATTGCCGAAGACTTGGGTGCAAGTGGCAGCGTGATTGGCTTGGGTGTTACCGCTTTTACCGGTGCGTACGCGGTATGCGGCCCACTATTATCGGGTAGGGCGGGCAAGGATCCGCGAAATGGACTGCTGGGCGCTCTTGCTGTGTTTTCTCTGGCCAATGTTGTGACCGCTGTATCCCCTACGGTGGGTGTTTTTATAGTTTCGCGGCTGATTGCAGGTGCGGCAGCGGGAATCTACTCGCCGTTGTCCGCGGCGGTAGCGGGCATGTCGGTCACAGAGGAGCGTCGCGGACGTGCGCTTTCATTGGTGCTAGCCGGTCTGGCGGTGGGAACCGTTGTGTGTGTACCAGCGGGACTGGGAGTGGCCAAGGAGCTAGGTTGGCGGGCGGCCATTGCATTGGTATCGGTGGTTGGCATGGCGGCGTTGGCAGGTATAGCGATACGTAAAACGAGTGCTGTACCAGCTGTGCCTTCTTCCTCGCTAGGGCAGCGACTCCGAATCATTGGTCGGGTGGATAATTTCCTAACGGTCTTGGTTACTTTCTTCGTGGGAGTCGGTTCGCTGGGACTGTATACCTATATTTCCGCGGTGCTCGAACGAGTGCAGGTAGACACCATTGCTGGCATGTGGATTTGGGGAATTGGCGGTGCAGTTGGTGCATTTGGAATCGGGCGGGTGCTCGATAAGGTAGATAGTTCTCGCAAGCTAACGACCATAATCATTGTTTTGCTTGCTGCTGATTTTGCAATGTTGTTGCTATTTCCCTCGAGCCGTGTGGTGGCACTGGTGTGTCTTTTTGCATGGGGGCTTTTGGGTTGGTCTTCCATGGCGCCGCAACAGCATTCGCTGCTCAGCGCAAATCCTGATGAAGGTGCGACTGCCGTTGCTGCTAACGCGTCCGCGAATTATCTGGGTTCGGCTGTTGGCTCCGCAGTAGGTGGCCTACTTTTGCCCTCCTCCACGGGAATCTTATTGGGGGCGCTATTCGTAGTCTTATTAGGAATCGTCTGCAGTATCGGGGCGAGAGCCTCGTCTTTCCCTAAGCCTAGGGACAATGAGAATTAGGAATCTCGCGGATCAAAGGCAGGATGCCTTTGTCGGCAGAGGCGCATATATTTCTCATGGGGCAGTGTGCCGATAGGGGCCGGCAGACCGCAATTCTTTGCGTGTTAACCGTGGCAATCTGCTTGCCGAATGCGAGGTTCGAACTCCATGGCCTCTGAAATGAGGTTCGTACCGACGATGGTCATGGGAACTCATAGTCCGCGCCTCATCATCGTGTGGTGGGAGGGGAATCTTAGCAGGAGCTTCGCGGGAGTCCTCATGGAGCGCCATCCCAATATTGTTTGGTCGCACCGTATCGCTGAGTATAAAACGCACTTCTGCTTCCATGGAGTGGCCGCCGTTCTTGGCCCGTTGTGCAAGAGCCTCTTTGACCGCTCCTTAAAGAACTCGTACTACCAAGAACGACAAGGTTGTTGTGCTTCCCAATGATATCAGTGGTGATCTCGCCCAAACTATGGCGAAGAGAGGAATGAAAAGCGCAGACCGCTGCCGCGCTGTTAAGTCCCCGCTACACTCACGTCTATGACCGACCTGCAGCATGTCCACTCCGTTGATGAGGCGGTAAACCGCCTGATTGAGCTCTATGAGAATTCCTGCGAGCTTGCCCGCAAGACGTTGGAATCAGGAAACCTGGATGACTATCGCTACGTGGTGTATCCAAAGGTCACGGTGGATATTCGCAAGTGGCAGCCGATCGATCGTTCCGAGCCCTTCGGCTACGTCAACGAGGCAGGCAAATATTCGGCGGTAATTTCCAAGCCGCACATTATCCGGGACTATCTGCACGAGCAGCTCACCCGCCTAGCGGGCAATTATCCGTGCGATATCTTTGTTGGCCAATCGGACCAGCGTATCCCGCCGGAGTACATCAAGGACACGGCCACGGCCCCGCAGGAACGCGGGCCCATTCCGCGGCCGACGCTAGATGAGGTCAATGATGCGATCATTGATGGCGAATGGAATGCCTTCCATGGCGAGGAAAAGCCGCTATTCCACTTTGGTGCCCAGCGCTTCGATATCGCCTGTGCGCGCATCGAGCATTACACCGGTATTGAGGTCGATACGGTACAGAAATACATTCTGTTTACTAACTATGCGATGCACACCACCGAGTTTGTGAAGTTTGGTCTGCGCGAGCTGACCAAGGAAGACTCGCGCTATACCGCCTTGGTGCTGCCCAATGGCGAGACCATCCATCCCAATGATGCGGTGGACCTTGATGTGGACGGTCTGACCTTGACCTCTCGGTACCAAATGCCGCGCTTTGACCTGATTACTGCCGGCGGCGATGGCATCACGATGATCAATATTGGTGTTGGTCCCTCGAATGCGAAGACCATTACGGATTGCTTGGCGGTGCTACGCCCGGAGGCATGGATCATGATTGGGCACTGCGCCGGCATGGACGGCCGCATGCGCATCGGTGACCTGATTTTGGGCAATGCCTATCAGCGCAATGACCACATCTTGGATCAGAAGGTTGCGGCGAGCTCGCCCATTCCGGCGATTCCGGAGGTACAGCGCATGCTCGAGTCCGCGGTAAAGGCGGTATACGGCGACGATAACTCGCTCATGCGCACCGGCACAGTGCTCTCCACCGATGATCGCAATTGGGAGTGGCGCACCAATCGGGATCTGTGGGAGTGGCTGCGCACCTCCACCGCGGTGGCAGTGGATATGGAATCGTGCACGCTTGCAGCCAATGGCTACCGCTACCGTGTACCTTATGGCACGCTGCTGTCGGTCTCTGACCTGCCGTTGCATGCGGTGCCGAAGCTGCCGGCGCAGGCGCAGGCTTTCTATTCCAATTCGAAGGAAGCCCACGTGATGTGCGCGGTGCGCGCCATGGAGCACCTGGCCGAGAATCCGGAGCGCTTGCGCACCCGCAAGCTGCGCCGGACTTTGGGCGAGGTTCCATTCCGGTAGGTGCCTTTCCTTTGGCAGGCATCGCTCGTTAAACTACAAAGAAAGCCCATGACGCAAAAGGAGCCACACAATCGTGACTGAAAATTGGATCCACCCGGACCGGGAAAACCTCACCTGGGAGGTCTTCGGCGAGGCGAGCCGTAACCTGTCGGAACAGATTGTGGAATCTGGCTGGTTCCCAGACCTCATCGTGGGCGTCGCCCGCGGTGGCCTGATCCCAGCCGGCGCTATTGGTTATGCCATCGGTGTGAAGGCCATGGGCGCTATCAATGTGGAGTTCTACACCGATATCGGCCAGACCCTGGATGAGCCCATCATTTTGTCCCCGCAGCTGGATACGGACTCGCTGAAGGGCAAGAAGGTCTTGGTTGTCGATGACGTCGCGGACTCCGGCAAGACCCTCGATCTGGTAGTTAACCTGCTCAAGGAAACCGCTGATGATGTGCGCTCGGCCGTGATTTATACCAAGCCGAAGACTATTTTTGAGCCGGACTTCTCGTGGAAGAAGACCGATCAATGGATTAACTTCGCATGGTCCGTGCTGCCCGTGATCACCGCGGATGGCTCTTTTAAGGAAGGCTCTTAAAGTCCACTAGGATGTGCAGGCGTGATTAAAGAACAGCCTGTTCCTACCGGCGTCATCGCCAGTTTCCGCTATGCATTTTCCTCGCCTGCGCGCCTGCGCAAGGAGGTTTTCGGCGGACTGGCGGTGGCGCTTGCTTTGATCCCGGAGGTCTTAAGCTTTTCCATCCTCGCAGGGTTGGATCCGCGGGTGGGATTGTTTTCCTCCGTGGTGATGGCCATGGCTATTGCCTTTACTGGCGGCAGGCCGGCGATGATTTCCGCCGCGGCCGGTGCGGTGGCACTGGTGGTCTCTCCGCTCGCGCATGAGCATGGGCATGATTATGTGGTCGCCGCAGTGCTGTTGGCGGGAATTATGCAGGTGGTGCTGGCCGCGGTGGGCGTCGCTAAGCTCATGCGCTTTATCCCGCGCTCGGTGATGACGGGGTTTGTCAATGCGCTGGGCATCATGATGTTTACTACGCAGCTGCCGCACCTTATTGATGTGCCGTGGATGGTGTATCTGCTGGTGGCCATTGGCCTGGCCATCATGCTGGGGCTGCCGCGGCTGACCACGGTGATTCCCGCCCCGCTGATTACCATTCTGGTGGTCAGCATTATTGCGGTGGCGGCCGGGTGGCAGGTGCCCGATGTGGCGGATCAGGGCAAGCTGCCTACCTCGCTGCCGGGGCTTTTCGTGCCGGATATTCCGTGGAATCTAGATACCCTGCAGCTGATTGCGCCCTATGCCTTTGGCATGGCATTGGTGGGCCTGATGGAATCGCTGCTGACGGCCAAGCTGGTCGATGACATTACGGATACTCACTCCGATAAGACGCGCGAGTCCTTTGGCCAGGGTGTGGGCAATATCCTCGCCGCGGCCATTGGTGGCATGGGTGTGTGCGCCATGATTGGCCAGACCATGATCGGCGTGAAGGCATCCCAGGCGCGCACGCGCTTGTCGACGTTCCTCGCGGGCGCCTTCCTCCTCATCCTCTGTCTGCTCTTTGGCGAGACCGTCGGCCGCATTCCGATGGCCGCGCTGGTGGCGGTGATGATTATCGTGGCCGCAACGACGGTGGATTGGCATTCGGTACACCCGCGCACGCTAAAGCTCATGCCGCTATCAGAAACGCTCGTGATGCTGGTGACGGTGGTAGGAACGCTGGCCACGCATAACTTGGCGGTGGGCGTGGTGCTCGGCGTGGTGGCGGCATCAATCGGCTTCGCCCGCCGCGTGGCCCACCTAGTGGAGGTAGAGCGGATTGGAGATGCCGAGTACGCGGTGCGCGGCCAGCTCTTTTTCGCCTCGTCCAATGATTTGGTCTACGCCTTCGACTACACGCTGGATACCCAGCGCGTCGTCATTGATATGAGCAAGGCCGAGGTATGGGACGCCTCTACGGTGGCGACGTTGGATGCGGTGCAGAAGAAATACGCCGAGCGCGGCATCGAAGTAGAGTTCCGTGGTCTGGAAGGGGCGAGCGCACAGCGCCTCGATCGCCTGAGTGGACGCTTGGGTGATTAAAGTCACAAATTAAGCCCGGGGTGGTTGGGTACAAGCGGTTGTGGCTGCTCTGGGCGTCGAGGAGCGACCGGGTCCTGGCGAGGGATCTGCCATGACCTCGGGTTCTTAGGGGAGCTTTCCTTTTCTTCGGTGGATAGCTTTGTCTTGGCTAACTTAGGTTATCCAATCTAAAAAAGCGTAATGACGTGCAAGTTTACTTAAGTAGACCTTGCTGGATCGTGGGAGATTCTTCGGTAGTGTGGTGCTTAGCACTAATTAATTTCCCCACACAGAAAGGTTTTTACAATGGACGAGAAGCTGCAAACCCTGTTGAATGACCAGGTCATTAGCGAATACGGCGCTTCCATGGTCTACACCCAGCTGGCCTTCGAGATGGATAACCTCTCCTTCCCGGGCATGCGTGATTGGTTCATGGGCCAGGCTGCCGAGGAGCGCGAGCACGCCGAGAAGATTGCAGACCACTTGCTCTCCCGCGGCTACCGCGTAGAGCTCAATGACATCCCGGTTGGCTCCGTCAAGGCCGCTAACCCGCAGGACGCCTTCCAGGCTTCCCTCGAGCACGAGCAGAAGGTTTCCGAGGAGATCCGCACCATCGCCCGCGCGGCGCTGGAGGCACAGGATCTGGAATCCCGCCAGCTCGTTGACTGGTTCCTGAGCGAGCAGGTAGAAGAAGAAGCTACCGTTTCTGAGATTCTGGACCAGATCAAGCTGGTGGGCAATGACGGCTCTGGCCTGCTGCGCATCGATGAGCGCCTGGCTGGCCGCACCGAAGGCGGCGCCTAAGCGCGCGTGGGTGAATAACAAACCCATCAAGATTTAGCTCAATCCTCCCATAGCACTGCGGTGCGGTGGGAGGATTGTTTCTATGTCAACGCAACGCAAGGCTTTGTGCGCCATAACCCTATTAGTTCTGGCGCTCTTCCTCATCGTGGGAGCAGCAATCATGTCCACGCACATGGCCTTGGGGGTATTTCTGACCACTGCGGCGCTGATGCTCGGCCCATTCGCCGGGCTCGCACTGCTGGTTTATGGCGTCGCCGGCAAGCGTGGGGTAGTTACGCGCTCGCTCTACAGCCTCGGCGGCATGCTGCTCCTCGGCGCCATCGGCGGTATCTTCGCTCTGTCCATGGACCAGGCTCCCGCGATGCTGCCTCTCTTTGTCGCTGGTGCGGGTGTGGGAATTGTAGCCGTGCTGACCCAAGCGCCGAAACGCGCATAAACTGGCCCCCGTTATGCCCAAACTCCTCTTTGATATGTACGGCGTGCTCATGCGCCCGGCCACCCCAGAAAGCCATGCGGAGTTGGAGCGCCTCATCGCGCCACCAGATACTGAGGCGATGTGGGAGGCCTACGGG
Organism: Corynebacterium sp. MSK158; assembly: GCF_030229085.1. NCBI lineage: Bacteria > Bacillati > Actinomycetota > Actinomycetes > Mycobacteriales > Corynebacteriaceae > Corynebacterium > Corynebacterium sp. MSK158. Next base: position 12,524 of record NZ_JASPHJ010000019.1, on the reverse strand, counting down.
TTTTATCGGCCGGACTACGATGCCGGCATCTTTAGCGATAGTCACTACTGGAACGAGGTAGCGGCCCGCGCCGGGCTAGGGGAGGTTCCCGTCGCGGAGGCGGTAGCATGCGAAAATAGCGGCCTACTGGAAGCGGACTTGGGCATGGTGGCGCTGGTCAAGGGCCTTATCGGGGAAGGCTATAGCGTGGGCATCTTGTCCAATATTCCCACCACGCTGGCGGGCCAAGTGCGTAAGAAGCAGCCGTGGCTCGAGGACTGCGCGGCGGTGACGTTCAGCTGCGATATCGGCGTGGCCAAGCCGCACCCAGAAGCCTATCGCGTGGCCGTGGATGCGCTCGCCGCGCAGCTGAAGGATACGCACTTTTTTGATGACCGCATCGACTACGTGGAAGGCGCGAACTACTGCGGGCTCAACGCCCACCTCTTCCGCGGCATCGACTCGGTACGCGAGGTGCTAAGCGTGCTGGAGTGAGCGGCCCAGATCCAGCGGCTGGCGCAGTAGCTGATCGGTGGCCACGGTGCGGGCTACCGCGCGGACGATCTCCTTATGGCCGGGGATCATGCGCAGCTGCAACTCTTCGCCCGCGGAGGCGCGGACGGTGGCGGCGAATTGCTTGGGGGCCTTCGGGTCGTCGGTAAACGCGCCGCCGGCGATAACCACGGTGGCCGGGGAGTGGGCCTTGACCAGTTCCGCGGTGATGGAGCCCAACTGGCGGGCGCGTTCGTCCAAAATGGCGCGGACGGCGGGGTGGGAGTCGGCGGCCTGGGCGGCGTCGGCAAGCGAGGCTGCCTCCACGCCCTCATGGCGAATCGCCTCCAGGATGTGCTGGGTGGCCAGCAGGCGCTCGGACGCGCCATGGCCTAGCAGCTCGGAGTGCGTCGGGGGCACGGGAATAATGGGGCTGACCTCGTCCTCCACGGAGAGGGCGGAGCCGATGGAATCATCCGCGAAGAGCACCAGAACGCGCTCGCTGGTACCAATCTCGGCCGCCTGGGTTTCGGAGCCGAGGATGGCCGGGATGGCGGAGGAGACCACCACGGGCACGCCGAACTGGAAGCGCAGGCGCTCGGCAATGTCCACGCCGTGCCAATTGAGGTTTTCCGCGGTGACCAGGCCGCTATCATCCACGGTGCCGGAGGTGGTCACGCCGAGGGAGACCAAGCGGTGGTTCAGGTTGGTCATCATGCGGTTGATGCCGGCCATGATGTGCTCGAGGAAGTCATCCTCGCTGAGGTTAGCCACCGGGGTGGTCAATTCCTCTTCGCTCAACGTGCGGCCCTTGATGTCATAGAGGCCGATGTAGGTCTGTTTGGTGCCCACGGAAATGCCGCCGAGCGCCCAGTCATTATCGGCCGCCTCAAGCGGCACGGTGGGCCGGCCGCGCCCGCGGGACTGGGTGAGGTCGGTGCGTTCCTGGATGAGGCCCGCGTTGAGTAGGGAAGTAGTAGCGCGCGTGATGGTGGGCTGGGAAAGTCCGGTGGCTTCCACCAGCTCGCTCCGGGTGATGATCGGGTTCAGGCGCACCAAATGAAGGCACTTTGCGGCCGGTGTGCGGGGGCGCGTGAACACTGGGCCAGGTTTGATCATAAAAAGAAGTATAAATATTCCAGACTGCTTTGTCTAATCTCATAAACTCACCATGTACCGAATGGTCTAAAGGTGGTGGTGGGCGCGCAGATATCTATGCTGGAGGGCATGCAGTCAGTAGCGGTTTATTGTGGTTCAGCAACAGGAAACTCGCCGGCCTATACGCAGGCGGCACAGGAATTGGGCGCGGAGCTGGCCCGACGCGGCCTGACTCTGGTTTACGGCGGCGGCAATATCGGCTTGATGCGCGAGGTGGCAGAGGCCTGCCTGGCCGCCGGCGGCACCGTCACCGGCGTGATGCCCCAGGCGTTGGTGGATCTGGAAATTTCCCATCCTGGCCTGACCACCCTGGAGGTGGTGGGATCCATGGCCGAGCGTAAGACGCGCATGGAGCAGCTTGCCGACGCCTTTATTTGCCTCCCCGGCGGAGTTGGCACCCTGGAAGAGCTCACTGAGGTGCTCACCCTGCAACAGCTGGGCACCATCCGCGGTCCGGTGGGCCTAGTAAATACCGAGGATTTTTGGCGTCCTTTCTACGCCATGTACGCCGCCATGGCCGAGTCCGGCTTTATCTTGCCGCGCTTTGTGGACGCATTGGTAATGAAGGAAAAACCGCAGGATATCCTAGATAAATTCAGCGGCTGGCGCTACCCCGGAACCAAGTGGGACAACGATTAGTTAACAAGTTCGCAACTTCAGCCCGCCCGGGTGGCCTATAGGCGATACTTAGGGATAGACTTCCTCGTTATGAGTTCTGAGCAGACCGCTAAGCGCCAGCCCTCTCTACTGGACGCTTCGTGCGATAACTTCGTTCACGACCTAGCCGAGCTTTCCCCCACCGATGCCACCGCGTGGGGCATTGACGGCTACGAGGGCGAATTGCAGGATTTCTCCCCCGAGTACTTCACCGCCATCGCAGACCGCACCCGCGAAATGGTCGCGGACCTGGATGCCCTAGATGACACCACCGATGAGTCCGATGATGAGGATGACTTTGATGACGTGGACTATGTCACCGCGGCCGTCCTGCGCGATCGCCTCTGCCTTGATCTAGATCTACACCACCACAGCGAGGATGTACGCTGCCTGAATAACATCGCCTCCCCGGTGCAGACCATCCGCGATACCCTGCTGCTCATGCCGCAGGATACGGACGAGGACCGCGATGCCATTCGCTCCCGCCTTTCTAAGGTGAAGACCTCCCTGGCCGGCTACCGCAGCTCCCTGGAGGAGGCGGCCTCCCACGGCATGGTGGCACCGCACCGCCAGATCTCCGAGGTCATTGTGCAGTGCGAGCGGCTTGCCGACGCCGACTCGATGCTCGAGTCCCTCGGCCTCGACGCCGACTCCGCCGAGGTGCAGCAGGCCAAGGAGGCCTTTGGCGAGTTCTCCGATTGGCTCTCCAATGATCTGCAGCCCCAGGCGCCCACCAAGGACGCCGTGGGTCGCGAGCGCTACGAGCGCTTTTCCAAGCTCTTTGTGGGCGATGCCGTCAACCTCGACGAGGCCTATGAATGGGGCCTCGACCAGGTGCGCAGCCTGCGCGCGGAGCAGGAAAAGATCGCCCACGAGCTCTACGGCTCCGAGTGTTCGGTGCGCTCGGCGATGCGCAAGCTCAACCACGAGGACCGCTATACCCTGCGCGGCACCGATGCGCTGGTGGAGTGGATGCAGTCCACCGCCGATGGCGTCATCGCTGAGCTCAACGGCAAGGAATTCGATATTCCGGAGGAAGTAGAAGAGATCGAGTGCTGCATCGATCCGGCCGGCACTGGCGGCATTTTCTATACCCCGCCGAGTGATGACTTCTCCCGCCCGGGCCGCATGTGGTGGTCCGTGCCAGAGGGCCAGGACACCTTCCACACCTGGCAGGAGCTGACCACCGTCCACCACGAGGGTGTTCCGGGCCACCACCTGCAGCTCGGCTCCGCACTGGTGCAAGAAGACCTCAACCTGTGGCGCCGCGCGGTGACGTGGAACTCCGGCCACGGCGAGGGCTGGGCGCTCTACGCCGAGCAGCTCATGGCCGAGCTGGGCTACATGGATGATCCGGGCTTCCGCATGGGCATGTTGGATGCGCAACGCCTGCGCGCCGCCCGCGTGGTCGTGGACATCGGATTGCACCTGGGCAAGCAGCTGCCGGATTGCTCTACCTCCGGCGTTTGGGACAAGGCGCACGTAAAGACCTTCATGCGCGAAAACACCGCCATGGATGATGCCAACCTCAACTTCGAGGTCAACCGCTACCTCGGTTGGCCGGGCCAGGCGCCGTCCTATGCGCTGGGTCAGCGCCTGTGGCAGGAAACTCGCGCCGAGGCCGAGAAGCAGGGCATGAGCGCGCGCGAGTTCCACTCGGAGGCCCTCGCCTTGGGCTCCGTGCCGATGTCCGTCCTGCGCGAGGCCGTGCTGGGCAACTAACGCCGCAGCAGGCGCTTCGCCAGCCGCAGCAGCTGCGGCAGGTAGCCTGCGATGACGAGCACCGCAATGAGCCGGGTGAGCTGTACCGCGATGACCGCTGGTCCGGCTCCGCCCTCGGCGGAGAGCGCAAGCACCGTCTCGAGCGCGCCGGGGCTCGTGGCCAGGTAGGCCTCGAAGTAGGAGATGTGCAACCACTTGGTCAGCGGCCAAGCGGTGGCCGCGCAGATGCCGATGATGACTACGATGAAAAGAACCGTGGCGGGCAATTGCTTGGCAAAGGCCTTGAGTGCGGGCAGCGATAGCCCGCCGCCGCAGACCCAGCCGATGGATAAGAATGCCATCACCTTAAAGACATAGAGCGGCTCAAGCGTGTGGCCCTCCGGCAGCACGAAGGAGACCAGCACCGTCAGCAGAAGGGGGCCGAGCACGGCCGTGGCGGGCAGGTGCAGCAGCTTTCCCAATTTCTCGCCCAGCAAGGCGATGGCAAGAACGAGCGCGATGATCCACCACGTGGTTTCTCCCTCCACCGTGAGGTCCGCGCCTTTACCGGCCGGGGTATCAAGCAGCGCGACGACGGCCGGTAGCGATACGGAGACCACCAATAAGCGCAGGTACTGGGTGAGGGCGACGTAGCGGTAGTCGGCACCGAGTTCGTCGGCAAGCGCGGGCATCAGCGAGGCACCACCCGGCAGCATGGATAAAATGCCGGTTTCGGAGGACACATCGCGCGGCTGCGCGCGGTGCAACAGCAAGCCGCCGACGATGCCAACCATGATGGTGACAAAGGACATCGTCACCGCCGCGGGCAGGAAACCGACCAGCTGGCCCAGCGGCACCACGGTGAGGGGCAGCGCTGCCATCATGCCGATAAAACCGCGGGACATATTATAAAAAGTCCGGTTGACCTGGAGATCTTCGCCAGTAATGAGAGCCATGGCGCCCGAGGCGATAATGGCCGCCAGAATCCACGCGGCGGGCACATGCCACAAGTTAAATAGCCAGCCCAAAAGGACAGAGATTGGGACGACGATAGCCCACCGCGCCACGGTGTGGGCATTAAGTCCACTGCTTTCCTGCTGTGCGGCCATGCGCGCCCTCCTCAAATTACCTCTGCGACTTGAGTCTAGCGCCCCTTCCTTTCATTACCGCGGGCAGCGGATAGGGGCGAGTTATCACAATACATGATTAAAGATTTATGATCGGGGCATGGAAATCGATGTGGCGCAGTGGGTGATTCTCTTCCTCGGTACCGCGACTGCGGGGTGGATCGATGCGGTCATCGGCGGTGGAGGATTGATCCTCATCCCGCTGCTGCTCGCAGTCCTTCCCAGCCTCGCGCCTGCGGCGGCGTTGGGAACGAGCAAGCTGGCCTCGGTAACCGGCACCGGCTCGGCAGCCGTGACCCTTGCGCGCAAGGTGAAGTTAGATAAGGCGGAAATGGCGCGTTTTATCCTCATCGCGCTGGTGTGCTCTGGGCTGGGTGCCAGCGTGGCCTCGAGCCTAGATAAAGACGTCATGCGCCCCATCATCATTGTCCTCATGGTGGCCGTGGGCATCTTCGTGGCCTTCAAGCCAGACTTTGGCAGCAGCGACGCGGCCGGCATCCGCGGCGGTTGGCGCACCGTCGTGGTCCTCGTGCTTTCCGGCATTATTTCCTTCTACGACGGCATTTTTGGGCCGGGCACCGGGATGTTTTTGATCATGGCGTTTACTTCCATCTTTGCCCAGAGCTTCCTGACCTCTGCAGCCATGGCCAAGGTGGTCAATACCGCCACCAATCTAGGTGCGCTCATTGTTTTCATTATCGGTGGGCACGTGTGGTGGACGCTCGGCATCGTGCTCGCGGTGGCGAATATCGCCGGCGCGCAGCTGGGCGCGCGCACCGTGTTGGGCGGCGGCGCAAAGTTCATCCGCTACGCGCTGCTTACCTTGGTCGTGGTTATGAGCTGCTACCTAGGCTGGCAGCAGTGGGGTTAGCTACATCCGGTTCTTGGTGCGCGCGGTAGCAACGGCATTCCATGGATCCTCGGGCCATGGGTGCTTGGGGTAGCGGCCGCGCATATCGGCGCGCACGCCGGCATAAGGGCCGGACCAGAAGCTGGCGAGATCATCGGTCACCGCGAGCGGGCGGCCGGCGGGGGAGAGCAGGTGGAATTGCACGCGGTGGCCGCAGTATTCGGGGGATTCGGCCAAGCCGAAGCATTCCTGCAGCTTGATGTGGACCACGGGGCGGTCGCCGGACCAGTCGATGGCGGCATCGCGGCCGGAGGGAACCGGGAGGCGCTCGGGGGCGAGCTCGTCCAGGTGGGTGGCTTCCGGCCAGGGCAGGAAGCGTTGTAGCGCGGGGAACATGTCGAGCTTGGCCGCGGGAGTTCCCTCCGCAATACTGTGCAGTTCGGGGCCGAGCCACTCGGCGGGATCCGCGGAATCGACATCGGGCCAAGGCGCGCCATAGTGAGCGTGTAGGTGGCGCAGGCGGTCTTTGAGGCTCTGGGCCTTCTTGCTGAAGGTGAAAAGGCCTAGGCCTTCCTTACGGATGCCGGCGGCAAGCGCCTCCTCGGCTGCGGGGCCAGTGACCTTGACTGGGGTCTCAGAGAGCGTGATGGCGCCCGCAGCCTTGACCTTGATACCGCGCACGCGGCCATCGCGCAGGAAGGCGCGGGTTTCTTCGGTGACGCCGATAGTCTCGAGGGCTGCGGCTTCCTCGATGCGGGCGGCCGAGCGGATGATGGCATTGCCTGCGTTGGACAGGGATACCTCCGCGATGGCGAGCCACGGGGCGCCGGCCAGGCCCGAGTTATCCAGCAGCCGTGCGCGAGTACCGCTGGCCAGCAGGTAATCCTCGCCCACGCGCTTGGCCACCTGCTCGGGAAAGGCGGTGGCGACGACCTCGCCGGGATCGGCGGGGCCGAGATCATCGACGAGGCGGGCGAGCCGCTTGACCTCCCTGTGGGGTGGGCGGTGACGGGTGAGGTTGGGGGTTAAGGGGGCGTCGGCAAGCGAGGCAATGATGGGCGCGGCCTGGCTGCCGTGCCGGAGCAAGGAGGCGCCGAGGCGCGGATCGGTGGGCAGGAGGGCGAGCTCCTGCGTGGCACCAATGCGCTCAAGGGTGGCGTGCGCGGCCGCAAGGGCCGGGGCCGGCGGGGGATCGAGCAATGGGAAGTCCGGGCCCGCGCCCCAGCAATCCAGAAATAGCGCGGCCTGGGTCAGATCCGCGGACAGGATCTCCGGGGTGGTGTGCGGGGAAAAGTGCAGGTAATCATCCTGCGAGTAGCAGCGAATCACGGTGCCAGGCGCCTCACGGCCGGCACGACCAGCGCGCTGATCGGCGCTCGACTTCGAGGTAGACACCGTCACCAGCCCGGACATGCCACGCTGCGCATCGCGCCGGGGAACGCGGGAGAGCCCGGCATCGACCACCACGCGCACGCCCGGCACGGTAAGCGAGGACTCCGCGATGGAGGTAGCCACGACGATGCGCCGCTCCTCGCTATACAGCGCGGCGTCTTGCTCCGCGGTGGTTTGCTTGCCGTGCAGCGGGAAAACATTATGGCCGTCCAGCGCCTCGCACACGAGGTTCACCTCGCGCACGCCGGGCACAAAGACCAGCGTTGATTCGTGCTGGCGGGCTGCTTGCTTGGCGACGTCCCCGTAAAACTCCCTCGCCCCCGCCGCCCTGCCCGGCATGGGGGCGTAGTGGATATCGAGCGGGTGGGTGACTGCCTCGGTGACGTGGACGGGGGCGTCCATGAGCTGGGAAAAGCGCTGCGCATCCACGGTGGCGGACATGGCGATGACGCGGAAGTCCTCGCGTAGCTCGGCTAGTTCCAGGCACATGCCCAGCACCAGATCCGTATCGAGCTGGCGCTCGTGGACCTCGTCGATGGCAACGGCGGCCACTCCCTCGAGCTCCGGATCCTTGAGCAGGCGGCGCAGCAGCACACCCGGCGTGACGAACTCGACCTCGCTGCCCTTGCGGGACTCACCGCGGATGGCAAAGCCCACCTTCTCCGGGGTGCCGCTGAGAGTACTCAAGCGCTGCGCGGCCGCGCGGACAGCTACACGGCGCGGGGCGGTGACGATGACCTTTCCGCGCCCTGCCGCATGATTGGCCAACGCCGGTGGCACGAGCGTGGTTTTACCCGTACCGGGCGGGGCCTGAATAACTACGTTTCCGGTGCTCGGCAGCGAATCGATGGTCTCGGCTACGGGCAAGCCCGCGCCGATTGTGGCGAGATCAAACATCTAGTTGGCGGCTCCAAACCCTTCGACAGGGCCGTTGAGATCTTGGCGCTCCCAGGCGTCCTCGTTATTCTCCAGCTTGCGCACCACGCGGCCGGGAGTTCCCAGAACCAGCGAATTATCCGGAATATCGGTGGTAATGAGCGTGCCCGCGCCGACGACGCAGTTCTTCCCAATGGTAATCCCCGGCAGCACGGTGACATTGGCGCCGAACCAGGTGTTCTCACCGACGGTGATGGGCTTGGCAATTTCCCACCCACCGGCGCGCATTTCATGATCATTGACCGGATGCCCCACCGTAATCAGGGAGCAATTCGGGCCTATCATGACGCCATCGCCGAGCGTCACCTTGGCCTGGGCCAAGATGGTGGCACCGAAATTAATGAAGACGCGCTCACCACACACCAGATTGCATCCATATTCCAGATTCAGCGGCACGTGCAGGCCCGGCACCGCAGATTCTTCCGGCAGAATCTCGCGCAAGATGCCCTTCGCACGCTCCGGATCCGTATTCTGCAACTCATTGAGCTGCTTGACCAGGCGAAAGCCGCGCTGATGCTCCTCCTTGGCCTCCGGCATGCTCGGCAGGAACCACTCCCCACCGGTCATCCGCTCCCATGAGCCGTAGCGCTCCAAATCCTTCCGCCTTTGTGCATCCATGGGTGTCATTGTAGAGGGCGAGTGGTGCTTAGTAGGAGCCTGTGAAATTCACTTAGGTTCTCGGTAAATCACAAACCACCAGGCCGCTTTTGCTAGTTCGATAAAAATCGTAGCCAACATTGGCAAAGCGGTTGCTAATTCTCAGAGTTAAGGTTGAGTGTTAGTGGAAGGCGCAAACACAACGAGTGAGCATATGGAAACAGATTCAAGAAAGATCGTCGATAATATTTTGAGCGATATGGCGGAACTCGATGACTGGATCTGCATTGCTGATGCAACTGGGGCGAATGGGAAAGACTCGTTTGATGCTACCTATGATGATGTCGTTACCGTCCTTAGCGCAGTCAAAGACTCTTCAGCAGTCACGCTTGGAAAGCTCGGCGCAGGATTTCATGACCTTCCGGATAGTTGGTCTCCTAGGGAAATAGCGAGCGAAGTGTTTTCCTCCCCGGATCCTATCGTTGAGATGATGGATTTCTGGATAAGGGAATTAGAAGACCCCCAGCGTTAGCCCCCGCAATCTTCACACCGCAAGTACGACGCTATGGATTAGGCGAATTCTGCACGTGGGGAGGAGGGTGATTTCACCTTTTGTTCTGGATGGATTATCGCAGTTTGAACTCTACGACGTCCACTTCGTCATCGTCACCTAATCCGGGATAGTGAGTATCTAGCGCTTCCTGAAGCTCGGTGAGAGAGCCAAAACCGTCATTTCTAGCTTGCTTTTCCGACAATTCACTTCGCCGGGTGGAGGTAACGGCTGTGACCTGTGCAGGAATGGTGACGATCTCTCCAGATTCTTTCTCGAAGACAATGTGGGCATCTCCTTTATGGAAAGGATCATCTACCCGGATGGTTTGTTGCTTTTCTCCGCTACGAATTGATTCCTCGTAGCCTTCCCACATGTAGATGCGCTGCTCTTGTTCCATTTCTCGCCAGTTGAATGCGAATGGCAAGAGTTCTTCCACGGAAGGTGCTTCAAGTCCATTGCTTCCGCGCACGATGCACCGAATGGACGGATCAACATCAAAAAGCACCTGGCGGCATTTACCGCAGGGAGGAATAACTTGACCAGTAGGTCCATATACGGCGACTACTGCTTGGATTGGGTCCTCTGGATAACTAGCAGCATGGTTAGCTAAAGCCGAGATCTCCCCGCAAGGACCACCGAGGAAGTGGTGCGCGTTCAAACCGAGTACGTGTTTTCCTGATTTGGTAAGGAGCGCTGCGGCTACAGTGTGGTCTTCTCCGTCTTGAAAACGCTGTGCATGGGTAGTTGCTTTGGCCAGTAGATTTCGAAGTTCGTTGGTAATCACTCTTTAAGGGTAACAATTGCCAACGCGCTTTAACCGCGTTAGTGCGTAAGTTGAGTGTTTACCACCCTTCTGCGTGCTGGGTGTGCAGATTGTGATCGACTTGCTTGTGTACGCACAAATCAGAATTGTGTAAACGATCCCTGTTGCTGCTCTTGAGTCTTTAAAGCGTTGGAGTTGAGCCCCTCACACCATGGTGGATATACCCTAAATCCTCTCTTTCCTGGGGCTGCTCCGGAGGTAATACCGAGACGTTGTAAATCTTGATTGCTAAATTGAAACACACCTCGGTGATCTCCTTGAATCACAAAGACTAGGAGACCGTCGCCGCAGGAAGAATCTTCAAAAGGCACGGGTTCCCCTTCATGGTTGCGTTGCCAGAATGCTACAAAGGCCCCCGGCTTAGAAGGCGTGGTGCGTGCTGTGCGAACATGCCAGGTTTTAGCTCCCAACTCGGCTATTCCCGATTCATAATTCGCATTATCACTTGTTTCATTGATGGTGCCCTCTAAATTAAAGGCCGCCATGAATTGGTAAAAGGAATCAAACTTCATTATCTACGCGATGTATACAGCTACTTTCGTCCAAATTTGAAGCTTAAGGAAAGCGGCGGAGGGCAACAAATTCCCCACATTGTTTGAAGTGTCCAGGGTTGGGGCCGATTGATCTTAAACGCATTCTGGGCCTTGTCGAAGGAAATTTCTGGATCGATTTATCGGGGTGCTGGGGGTTAGGGTGAGGTCATGCTTTTTGATTCGCTACCGCGGCCGAGCGTGCGTGTGGCTCCGGGGGTGGGGCACGTGCCGGGATGGGTGAGCGTCGATAAGCAAAAGGCTTTGGTAGAGGAAATGCGCGGCATTGCGCGCGAGTATGCGGCGACGCCGATGGCGATGGTGCGCCCGCGGCTGAAATCCCGAGGACAGATGAGCGTATTTCAGCTGCATCTGGGCAGGTATTGGCACTATCCCAGCTATCGTTATGTGGACAATATGGACGGCACGCGAGTCCCGCCGGTGCCGGAGAGTCTGCGTCAGATTGCTCCGGGAGCACTGCGCGCCGCGGCCGAGGTAGCGCCCGAGCTTGAGCCCTGGGTGGGGACCTTTGTGCCAGAGATGGCACTCGTGAATTACTACCCGCCGGGATCGGCGATGGGCATGCACGTGGATGATTCTGAGGAATCGCCAGCTCCGGTGATTTCGTTGTCCATTGGGGATGAGGCCCTCTTTCGTATGGGTCACACCGAGGCACGCACGCGGCCGTGGGACGATATCACGCTATGTAGTGGTGATTTGGTGGTCTTTGGTGGCCCAAAGCGCTTTGCTTACCACGGGGTAGTGCGCGTAAACGATGGCACGCTGCCGGAGGGATGCGGGCTTACAGAGGGACGTATCAACATCACCATCAGACAGGTTTCGGCACGGGCGGTAGGCTAGAGGCGTTACATAAAGCTTGAAGGAAAGAAGGTTTCTCATGTCTCGCATTGGCATCATCATCGGCAGCACCCGCGATAAGGCCGCCGGCAAGGAAGTGGGCGAGTGGCTCTATGACCTGGCCCAGGGCCGTAAGGACGGCGTGGAGTACACCCTGCTGGATCTCAAGGAATTTGATATTCCGGTCCTGACCACCGAGGTTGTTCCCGCTGCTGCTAATAAGCAGTACGCGGATGAAAAGGTTCAGGCGTGGTCCGATGCGGTCGATGCCTGCGATGGTTTCGTCTTTGTCACCCCGGAGTACAACCGCTCCGTGCCGGGCCCGTTCAAGAATGCCTTCGATTGCCTAGCCGCAGAGTGGGCCGGCAAGCCGGTGGCGTTTGCGGGCTATGGCCCGGGCGGCGCCATCCGCAGCGTGGAAGCATGGCGCTCCATCGTGGTGAACTTCTCCATGCCGCAGCTGCGCAACCAGCTGGAGTTTGGCTTCTTCACCGACTGGGCCGACGGCGAGTTCCGCCCCGCAGATTTCAAGGTGGAGCGCACCAACTCTTTGCTGGCTGAGCTGGAAGACGCCCTTTCCGCGTAGTCAGTCCGCGTCGGCGCCTAGGGTGTGGCGCTGCGTGCGAAACAAGCACGTTTCGTAGATTTTCTCCCGTGACAATGCCGCTATGTGCTTGTTGTGCATCCGGGAACTACACAGCAGCCGCGTTCTGGCCTCTTGGTAGGTGAACGAGGCCGATAACGTGGCCGCACGTTGGCCTCATACAGAAAATTCAGCCCCCGCTGCTCATGATTGAACTGGCCCCCGAAAGTTGGACTGGTTTAATTCTAGGCGGTTAGGGCTTCAAGGGTCTGATTTCGATATTGCATC
>NZ_JASPHJ010000018.1:0-31310 GCF_030229085.1 Corynebacterium sp. MSK158 | reverse complement strand
GAACTACGTGTATGCATACAACTGCTCCCCACTAGTAGGTAACTGATTTCTCAGTCCAACTAATGGGGAGCAGTTCACCCTTTGGGGTTAAGTAGCAAAAAGTGTGTCTGAGTTACAGCGATCTTGCTGCTCATTCTGGGTAAATCGGGCGGATATAAGGTCTTGATGCTTATATCCGCCCGTTTCGTGTTCAATCCATCGGAATGGCACCCCCATGTGCTAGTCGGGGGTTGGTGTGCTTTCCGGGTGAGTAGAAACAGACCACGATGCCCGGTATGTACTGGGCAAATGAAGAAAAACGGAACCACATCCAAAGGTACAACCAGGTGGCGGTGCAAAGACCCGAACTGCGGCAGCTCCACGACACGAACCCGCACCGACCGCACGCAGGCCCGCAACTTTAAAGCCTTCGTCTCCTATGCCACCTCCACAGCAACGTTGTCTGAACTCGCCGGGCAACAAAGGGTGAGTCGTTGGACACTTGATCGCCGATTCGAATCGTTTTGGCTCATCGACATCCCCAACGACGGTGCCCCACAGCGCGTCTACGATCAGATCTTCATCGACGGCACCTACACCGCGGCTGGTTGCCTGCTTGTGGCAGCCAGCCGCGACCACGTCATTGCATGGCACTGGACCAAACACGAAACCGTCCGCGCATACACGCAGCTACTTCGCAAAATCGCCGAGCCGCTCTGCGTCGTCCTCGACGGCGGACAAGGCGCACTCACCGCGATTAAAGCCTGCTGGCCAAACGCAATGATCCAGCGTTGCCTCGTCCATGCGCAACGCGTCATCCGCCGCTACACCACCTCGCGTCCGCGTACCGACGCCGGCAAAGCCATCTACGCACTGGCGTTGAAACTAACCCATGTCACCACGCTCGACCAGGCACGGGAGTGGACGCTGCGTCTGCACGACTTCGGTCAGGTATTCAAAACATTCCTCAACGAGAAAACACCCGTGCTAAAAGAGCGCCGAACACTCAATAAGCAGTGGGAATGGACTCACCTGCGGGTACGCAAAGCCTACAACTCACTGCTGCACCTATCGCGCAACAATTGGCTGTTTACCTACCTGCAGCCACCACCGAATGCGCTTGATCCTAAACGCTGGGCTTCAACGACAAACAGTCTTGAAGGCGGCATCAACGCCCAGCTCAAACGCATCGCCGATGCACACCGAGGCAGGTCTGGGGAACGCCAACGAAAAATGCTCGAGTGGTACCTCCACACCAAAAAGCAACTGCCTGACGATCCGCTAAATATCGCCAGGCAGTGCAATTTTGGCCAAGATCAACTCGCCAAAGTCAACGATCTTGCCGAAGAAGACCACAACAAAGCCGACCAAGAAACAGGACGACCAGCCTTCTACGACAACGCTATCCCAACCGAGTACGAACACTCGATAGGAATCAGAAAAGGCCCCATGAAGTAACTAACCGTGTACCCGCCCGCGACACGCCGAACGGACACACATTCTGCTACTTAACCCTCCCTTTGCCCAAGAGCACACGAAAAAGCCGCCGCCTTCCACTAAGGAAAGCAGCGGCTTAAGAATCGCTATGAAGCGGTGACCTTACTTGGTGCCGAAAGGCAGGTCGAGGTACTTGTTAGCGAAAGCAAACAGGGTGCCCAGAGCGCCGATAACAGCGGTGACAACACCGATCCAAGCCTGGATCTCCTTTGGATCAGCGTCCTTGAGGGAGGAGCCCTGCTCGGCCGGCTCAGCTGGCTTGGTGGTGGTCGGCTTAGCGGTAGTGGACTGGGTGGTCGACTCAGCAGCGGTAGCTACAGTGGTGCCAGCGAAGGTCATGGACAGAGCGGTTGCGCCAGCAACGAGTGCCTTGCGGGAGAAAAGCTTCATTTTTGATTCCTAACAAGCTTGGTGTGTTGAAAGACGTTTCAAATACTAGACAGGCTGACAGGCTTCCGCAACAGTATTGGCAGGTTTTCGCTTATGTGCTGAACTAGCTGAAAGTCCGCTGTGTTCTGGGTGTTTACTACTGTGGCTCTTGTGATCTGGGGGGATTTTAGTGTTCTCGTGTTTCTGCAGCTTAACCCCCATAATCGGGCTCAGCTTAATTTAAGGAAAGGAGAAGCCCCGGTGCTTTCATCCACGGAATGTGTGGTGAATGGCCGGGGCTTTGCGCCCGCCCCCGTTAGGGGGTGTGGGCGGTGGGGTTAAAGGGAGGCGTCGTCAAGCAGGGCTTTTCTGTGGCCTAAGCCTTGACGGTTGCCTTCTTAATCTTGACTTCCTTGGCCGGCTTGCCATCTGGCTGGCCGCCTTCGACGCCGTTCTTGGCAATCTTATCCATCGTCTTCATGCCCTTGTCGGTGATGGTGGCGAAGTAGGTGTAGCTCGGGGCCAGTTCAGAATCGTCGTAGTTGAGGAAGAACTGGGAACCATTGGTGTCTGGGCCACTGTTGGCCATGGCGACGGAGCCGCGCGGGTAGACAACGGGGTTCTGTGCGTCCTTTTCCTCCACCTCGTCGGTGGGGTACTCATCAGCGAAGCTAAAGCCGGGACCGCCGGAACCGGAACCGGTTGGGTCGCCGCACTGCAGCACGTTGAGCCCACCCGAGGTCATGCGGTGGCAAACGGTGTCGTCGTAGTAGCCCGACTTGGCTAGCTCAGAAATAGCATTGGTGGTACACGGCGCCTTGGCGCGGTCCATTTCCATCTCAATGGTGCCCTGATTGGTCTCAAAGGAAACGGTGACGGTGCCCTTGGTGGAAATATCCTTGCCGTTCGGCTTCTTCGCGCCGTTGGACTCTTGACCGTTGTCCTCATACTTACAGGTCACGGTATCCGGTAGGGCCTTGGCGCGCTTGTCAGCGATGGGTTGCGCCTGTGGCGTTTCTTGCGAGGTCTCAGCTGCGGAAGATTCCTCAGCCTGTACGTTTTCATCGTCGCCTTCGCGGGTAGACAAGAAGTAGATGCCGCCGACGAGGGCGAGGATTACTACGAGGGAGGCGGCAACAACGCCTAGCGGACGTGCCTTTTGCTTGCGTTCGCGGGATTTTAGCTCGCGCTCGAGCTTGCTCAGCGCCTCTTCGCCGCGCTTTTGATTATTTGGCACCGGGAGTCAACCTTTCTAGCGATTTTCGGTGGCATGATTCAACCTGACCGAGTTTAGCGGTTCCCTACAGCTGAGAATGCGTTGGCATGGAAAATAGAGCAAGTTAATAGCTTTTAGGCCAAATCATAAGTACGCTGGCACCTGTGGTTGAACCAGATTTTACCGATCCGCCAACGCCCACCGTTGGTGAACTTCCCGCAGTGGGAGATCCGCTGCCCGAATTTGAACTCATCGGTACCGACCTGCGTCAGATTACCAATGAGACTTTTGCGGGCACGCGCCTTATTATTTCCATCTTGCCCTCTATTGAAACCCCTGCCTGCCAGGAGCAGCTGCGCCGCTTCCATGAGCAGGTGGCGCATCTAGGCAACACTAAGCTTCTTTCCGTTTCTCTTGATTTGCCTTTTACTCTCAAGCGTTTTTGCGCAGCTGATGGCATTGATGATGTCATCGCCGCCTCCGCATTTCGCTCTGACTTTGGTGAGAAGTTCGGCGTGACCGTGCGTGATTCCGTCCTGGAAGGCCTGCTTGCCCGCTCCGTGCTGGTGGCTGATGAAGACCACAAGGTCATCCACACTCAAATGGTACCGGGCGTTGTTACCCAGCTTGATTATGACAAGGTGTGGGACATTTTGCGTTAAGCCGTTCGGTGCTGCCGGCCTCTGCTCATCAAGAAGATGGGGGAGGCCGGCTCCTTTTTATGGAGACAGCTAGGGTAGTGGGTATGGAAATCTTCGGTTTTACTGCCGGTCCGTTTCAGACCAATACTTATGTGATTGCGGAAGGCCGCCGCGCCTTCATTGTGGATCCCGGCATGGATGCGATGGAAAAAGTCCTCGAGCATGACTTGGACTATGAGGCAATCGTGCTCACACACGGCCATATTGACCACACCCGGGACGCTGGGTCTTTGGCAGAAAAGCTCGACATCCCTGTTTATATCCACCCTGCTGACAGGTTTATGCTCGATAGCGGCGAAGGAGTGTCGCCCCAGGCCCAGGAGCTTTTCGACGCCGCCCATATGACCCCCATCGATGACCTTCGCGAGCTCCATGATGGCGAAACCCTGGAACTTCTTGGTCATACCTTTGCTCTCAAACACGCGCCTGGGCATTCGCCGGGATGCGTGATGATTGTTTCCGAGGACTTTGCTCTAACAGGTGACGTGCTTTTCGCCGGGGCCCTTGGGCGCACCGACCTACCTCACTCGGACCCAAAAGCCATGCAGAAGTCGCTTGCTGGCCCAGTATGGAGCCTGCCAGATAACCTCGACATTCTTCCCGGCCACGGGCCTGCCACCACAATGCGTAAGGAGAGGGCGACCAATCCCTTCTTCGCTACATTGAGGGAGGTACTGTAATACCCGTGAGTAATAAGAAGCAGTTCCAAGCCCTGTCCGCCCCCAAAGGTGTCCCAGACTATTTCCCACCGCAGTCGGCCGCATTCTATAAGGTGCGCCAGACCATGGTGGAGCAGGCACATCTCTCCGGCTTCCAGCACATTGAGCTGCCCATTTTCGAAGACACCGCCCTCTTTGCCCGTGGCGTAGGCGAGTCCACCGACGTGGTGTCTAAGGAGATGTACACCTTTGCGGATCGCGGCGACCGCTCCGTTACTTTGCGCCCAGAGGGTACCGCCGGCGTGATGCGCTCGGTCATCGAGCACAACCTGGACCGTGGCCAGCTGCCCGTGAAGCTCAACTATTTTGGTCCGTTCTTCCGCTATGAGCGCCCCCAGGCTGGCCGCTACCGCCAGCTACAGCAGGTCGGTGTGGAAGCTATTGGCGTGGACGATCCTGCGCTTGACGCCGAGGTCATCGCTTTGGCGGATCGTTCCTTCCGAGCGCTGGGGCTTAGCGGCTTCCGCCTTGAGCTCACCAGCTTGGGCGATCGCAACTGCCGCCCAGCTTACCGCGAGAAGCTGCAGGAATTCCTGTTTAAGCTCGACTTGGATGAAGAGACCCGCCACCGTGCAGAGATTAATCCTTTGCGCGTGCTGGATGACAAGCGCCCAGAGGTCCAAGAGCAGCTTGCCGACGCCCCCTTGATGCTCGACCACCTCAATGACGAATGCCGCGAGCACTTCGAAACCGTTACCGGCATGCTGGACGATATGGGCGTAGCTTACGAGATTAATCCCCGTATGGTCCGCGGTTTGGACTACTACACCAAGACCTGCTTCGAGTTCGTTCATGACGGACTCGGCGCGCAGTCCGGCATCGGCGGCGGTGGCCGCTACGACGGACTGATGGCTCAGTTAGGCGGCCAAGACCTATCTGGTATCGGCTACGGTCTGGGAGTCGACCGTGCCCTGCTGGCGCTGGAGGCTGAGGGCATCACCCTCGATGGTGTGGAGTCCCGCGTGGACGTCTTTGGCGTTGCACTGGGTACTGCTGCCAAGCGCACCATGACCACCCTGATCAATGACCTCCGCAAGGCTGGAATCTCTGCGGATATGTCCTTTGGAGACCGTGGCCTGAAGGGCGCGATGAAGGGCGCCGACCGCGCCGGTGCACGCTTCGCGCTGGTCTTGGGCGAGCAGGAGCTAGAAAATGGCACGGTTGCACTCAAGGACCTTGCCGCCCATGAGCAGCACGACGTAAAGGTTTCGGACCTAGTGTCCGTACTTGCTCGGGAAATGAACGGCGAGGCCTAAATTTCCTTTAGCCGGTGGGCATCGCGCTTAGGCGCGGTGCCCACTTTTTATGCCCGCCAGAAAGAGGTCAATGATCTTTTCTTGAATATCCGGCTGGTAGGCATCGATATCAACCTCGCGGGGTCGTGCCAGGCTCAACAGTCCCACAATGAATTCGAGGTGGGTGACGCCGGGGCCAATCTCGCCTTGCTCTTGGCCCAGCTCAATAAACCGTCGGCCGTTGCGCTCTAGGAGATCGCGCTGGGCATTCAGCTCGGGGCTCAGAGAGTCCAAATCCTGCGGGACGAACGCTGGAATAAGGGTGTTCAGTCCCATGGTCAGGATATGAGTGGCGTAGGTCCGGACGTAGTCTTGCCCAGAATGGGTGGAGTCCTCAAAGTCCGCGATGAGGCGCTGTTGAAACTTGGCAAAGGCATTACCCATATATTCCGCGCACGCGCGGATAAGGCTCGCGCGGTTGGGGAAGTTGCGGTAGACCGTAGCCACGCTTACGCCAGCCTGCGTAGCCACTTCTTCCAAAGCAACATCATCGCCGTGGGTACGAAAGAGCTGGCAGGCCGCAGCGATAATGGCGGTGCGGCGGTGAAGGGCATCTGCGCGCATGGAGTCCCTTTTAGCACTCCACCTGCGAAACGCTAAAGCCCATGGTCTTGGCCAATCCGCCCAGGGAGGTTTCCTTGTACTTGGAGAGCATATCGCGGCCGGTTTCAGCCATGGTTTGTACCGCATTATCCAAGGTGACGTGGTGAGTGCCCTCTCCCATTTTGGCCATGCGCGCGGCGTTGATGGACTTTACCGCGCCGATGGCGTTGCGCTCGATGCACGGAATCTGCACCAATCCGCCCACTGGGTCGCAGGTGAGGCCCAAATTATGCTCCAAAGCGATTTCCGCGGCGTTTTCCACCTGCGCCGGGGCTGCTCCCAGCAGCTCTGCCATGCCTGCGGCGGCCATAGCGGAGGCGGAGCCCACCTCGCCTTGGCAGCCAACCTCGGCTCCGGAGATGGACGCGTTTTCCTTGATAATCATGCCGATGGCACCGGCGGTCAATAGGTACCGACGGGCAGTGGAACGGGTGAAGTCTGCGCGGAAATCGCGCGCATAATGCAGTACTGCTGGAATGATGCCGCATGCGCCGTTGGTAGGTGCAGTAATGACGCGGCCACCGGCAGCGTTTTGCTCATTAACTGCTAGGGCGTACAGGTTTACCCACTCCATGGCGGAGAAACCGCAGCTGGTGTCGTCCTGGTTTTCTAGCAACTGGGCATACATCTTCGGGGCACGGCGTGCCACACGCAGGCCACCTGGAAGAAGCCCCTTGGTGGAAATACCCTCAGTCACGCATTCACGCATGATGTCCCAGACTAAATCAAGGTGGCGCAGAACGTATTCCGCTCCGCCTTCATCGCGGTGCAAGGCTTCCTCGTTGGCAAGTACGATCTCCCAAATTGCTTTGTCATGAGCCTCGCAGAGGTTGAGCAATTCTTCGCCCGTGGTGAACTCATAGGGAACGGAGTCATCTACTTGGGCGGCGGCTACGCCGGCGGGGACCTCATGGCTTTCGGCGACTTCCGCATCGAGCTCGGCGCGGGAGAGGATAAAGCCGCCGCCGACAGAGAAGTACTCTTCCTTTTCTGCGAGGAGGTTGCCGCTGTCATCCCAGGCGCTAAAAATCATGCCATTTGGGTGCTGGGGCAGCGGTTCGTTATCAAAGACGATCTCATAGTCCACCGTGCCCCGGGGGCCAGAAATAGTTCCCTCGCTAGGGATAAAGCCGCCCGCGTGAGGTTCGGCGTCGATAGGCACGCTCAGCGGATCCCAGCCGGCGAGCCCAAGGATGACGGCGCGATCGGAAGCGTGGCCACGGCCGGTGGCGGAAAGCGATCCGCGCAACTCCGTATAGACCTTAGCTGGGTGTTTCTCTAGTGAATCGAGGAATTGCTTAGCCGCGCGCATGGGCCCGACGGTGTGCGAGGAAGAAGGGCCAATGCCGATGGAGAAGATGTCCGTGACGCTAATTGTCATAGTTAAGCTGTGCCGAACCTTTCTGAAGGGATAGCTGTTGGGCGCATGTGCTGTGCCGCTATTGCGGTCACAGCCGAAACCGAAGAGTAGAGGCAGATTTTATGTGACCAGGGTAGCGAAAGTCACACCTTCTATCAATCGCCGTCTATGCGTAGCACTGCTCGCGTTTTGGCTTAGCTGTCATACCCATTAAGGAGCTTGTCAAGGGGGATGAAGTTCTCCTTTGCCAACCGAACGGTGGAGCGGCCTCCCAACCCGGTCAGGTCACCGGCAATTCCAGGCACCCTGTCTCGAGGGGCAACCATCTGGTCAGCCAGCTGGATGGCAGAGCGCTCAATCCGGGAGGCGATGCGTTCTCCCTCCGGAGTGCCTAAGTCTTCTGTGGCCTGAAATACGCCAGTTGGCACGATGTTGGCGTGGAGTTGGTTAAATAGCGGGCGGAGCGCGTAGTCCAAAATGAGGGCATGGCGCGAAGAACCAGCCGTAGCTGCAATGATGGTGGGTAGGTTATCAAGTGCATGGGGCTGCAAGGTGTCAAAGAACATCTTGAAAAGGCCCGAATAGCTGCCTTGGAATACCGGGGTGACGGCGATGAGTCCATCGGCATCGGCAACTTGCTGCTTGGCTCTAGCCAAAAGCGGTGTGTGCGCAGTCTGATCGGTCATGGCGGTAGCTAGTTCGAAAGCGAGATCGCGGACCTCAATGACGTCGATGTGGACTCCTTCACCGCGCGCGGAGATTTTGGCGCGGGTGGCTTCTGCGAGCATGTCCGCCAGCCTGCGAGAGGATGACGGCTGCGAAAGACCAGCTGAGATAACGAGGAGGGAGCGCATAACTAGTTCTCCTTTCCTGGGCTGACCTGAAGGTGTGAAGGATGAGGCGCAGAAAGCAAGCTTGCGTGCGTCGGCGGGTCAGAAGGCACGTGGCTCGGGCGGCGCTGCGCAAAGCGGCGTCGCAGCTCGGGAACAACCTGCGTGCCGAGGATTTCTATCTGCTGGAGAACTACCTCTTGGGGCAGTCCGGCGTGATCGATGAGGAATAGCTGGCGTTGGTAGTCACCGGCCCAGTCAGCGAAGCTGAGGGTCTTTTCAATTACTTGTTCTACGGTGCCGATGGTCAGTGGAGTCTGCGCCGTGAAGTCCTCGAGGCTTGGCCCGTGGCCGTAGACTGGGGCGTTGTCGAAGTAGGGGCGGAAGAAGTCTTTAGCTTCTTGTTCGGTTTCGCCAATGAAGACTTGGCCGCCAAGTCCGATGATTGCTTGGTCCGCTTGACCATGGCCATAGGTTTCAAAGCGACGGCGGTAGAGGTCTACCATCTGGGCGGTGTGTTCCTTATTCCAGAAGATATTGTTGTGGAAGAAGCCATCGCCGTAGTATGCGGCTTGTTCAGCGATTTGCGGTGAACGAATGGAGCCGTGCCAGACAAAGGGCGGAATTCCATCCAGCGGTGCCGGAGTAGCGGTAAACCCTTCTAATCCCGCACGGAACTTTCCTTGCCAGTTAACGACGGGCTCGCGCCACAGCCTGCGCAGCAGGTGATAGTTCTCAATCGCCAAAGGAATACCCTGCTGGATGTCTTTGCCGAACCAGGGATAGACCGGGCCGGTATTTCCGCGGCCGAGCATGAGGTCTACGCGGCCGTCAGCAAGGTGCTGCAAAAATGCATAGTCCTCTGCGATCTTTACAGGGTCATTGGTAGTAATCAGCGTGGTTGCAGTAGATAGCTGCAAGCGTTTTGTTTGCGCCGCGATATAGGCCAAGTGCGTTGTAGGAGAGGACGGCACGAAAGGTGGGTTGTGGTGTTCGCCGGTGGCAAAGACATCAAGGCCAACCTCTTCGGCTTTCAACGCAATCTCCGTCAAGTTGCGGATGCGCTCAGCCTCAGTGGGGGTCTTTCCTGAGATGGGGTCAGTAGTTAAATCCCCGATAGTGAAGATGCCGAATTGCATGGTTGCCTTTCTATGCGGTGCATAGGAGTAAAGATAGACGCAGTGCCGACTGCGGGAAAGCCGACTGCGGGAGAATTATTCCCATTCTAGGGCATCAAAAAGTGCCGGTAGATCGGCCGGTGCAACGAGGCGCAGGGGCCTCTCAGTGACCTTGCCGTGTTCCGTGATGACCGCTGCGCACGGGCGATGTCCTTGGTTGTCGGTTTCTGAAAGGGCGTCCACCGTTTCCTGCACGCTTACTGTGCGGGCAAGAAAGATAGCGCGATCACTGGGTTCTTTGTATTCCACAATGTCCGCGATGTCCGCGGCATCGAGCACGTGATTATCGCTGAGGTCTCTGGCTACCCATCGAGCGATAGTGTTGGTGGTGAGCAAAGCGGTGAAGCGGCCCTCATCATAGATGGGGATTTGGGAGAAGTCCTTATCTTTTATGACGTTAAATGCCTCCATGATTGATGTGGCAGATGTCAAGGTAAATACCTTTTGTGGCTGCAAAACGTGGAGTGCGTCGGGTGGGGAAACCACTATGTCTCGGAGGGCGGAGATTTGCTTGACCACTGCTTCGTGCGGTTCAGCGATGGGCTCTGATTTGTAGTAACGCCCGTGGGCAATGGCATTGCGAAGGTTAGAAAAATCTTTCAGTGCCTCGGCTTGCTTGCCAGAAAGCATGTGTTTGTCTCGTGCCTTGTCTACTATCCACCAAAAGGAATCTGAGTTCTCAGCGTTGAGAGCCGAGCGCAAGTGTTGTTCTATGTCGTTGAATGCGGCCAGGAATGCAGTAGCTCGGTGCGCGGTCATATGGGCCAGTGTAGAGAAGGGGGCGTCGCCAAGCAGGGCGGTAGTCCAAGCCACCCAATGGAAAATCCGCTAGCCCCGGCTCGATGGCCGGTGCGGCTAGCGGATGAAAGGGGTGCCGAGGATATGCGGCGCTGAGCTAGCCCTAGAAGACTACGCGCAGCACAGACACGGTAATGGCAGCGATGACTGCCGCGGCGGGCAGGGTGATGACCCACGCCAAAGCGATAGGCTTCATCAGGTTCCAATTAGCTGCCTTGTTGACAATGCCTACGCCTAGCACGGCGCCGATGAGGATGTGGGTGGAAGAAACCGGCAGGCCGAGGATCGATGAACCCATCACCACAGCGGCGGCGGCAAGCTCAGCAGCGAAGCCGGAGGAAGGATGCATTTGGGTGAGGCCTGAGCCTACGGTCTGAATTACGAAGCGGCCGATGAACCACAGGCCAGAAATCAGGGCGATGCCCATGGCAATCATGACAGCAACGGGCACGGCAGCTTCATCGCTTACTCGGCCCGTCTTGAGGACGTCAATAACCGCGGCGAAGGGGCCAATAGCATTGGCAATGTCGTTGGAACCGTGGGAGAAGGCGAAGGCCGAAGCGGTAAATACCTGCATCCAAGAAAAGAGAAGAAAGGTGGACTTAGCCAGCGACTTCTTCTTCAGGGAGCGGGCGAAAATGAAGACGGCCATCCATACCACTGCGCCGACCATGCCCATAACCAACAGGTTCTGAAGGACGCTGAAATCGAGTCCGGTGTGCTTCAGTCCCTTGAACATCACCATGGCGGAAATGATGATGGCACCGATGGCGGCTAGTACCGGTACCCAGCTTTCCAGGGCGCGGTGAGCCTTGACATCATCCATGTCCTTGTTGAGGTTATACAGATCGCGGTAGTACTCAGATTCCAGCTGATCCGGATCAAAGTCTTCTTCTGCCACCAAGGCGGCGTCCCGGGCCATGGCGTTGGTGTAGCTGATTTGCTGGATTTCATTGAGGCGAGCAAAGCGAGTCTTGTGCTCTTGGCGCAGTTCCGCGCGGCGGGTCTTGATTTCGCGCAGCTTCTGGTCTGCTTCCTCGTTGTAGACCAAGATTGAGGTCTTAATCCATTTGAACAGGATGAACGCGGCGAGACCGCCGAGGACAGGGGAGAGCACCCACGAGATGGCAATGGTGCCAATTCCGCCCCACTGCACCATGCCCCAGCCGCCCTTGCCGGTGATGAAGCCGACGGTGAGCGCGGCGCCGACGATGCCGCCGACGATGGAGTGGGTGGTAGACACCGGCCAGCCCATACGGGTGGCAACGAGGAGCCAGATGGCCGCACCCAAGAGGGACGCCATCATGATGTAGACGAACTCCATGGGGTCTAGCCCATCAATGGCGTCAAGGTCGACGATGCCGGAACGCACGGTATCGGTGACTTCGCCGCCGGCGAGGATGGCGCCAGAGACCTCGAAGATGGCGGCGACAACGAGTGCCTGCTTCATGGACAGCGTTCCGGCACCTACGGAGGTGCCGAAGGAGTTGGCAACGTCATTGCCACCAATATTGAAGGCCATGAAAAGGGCGAAGAGAATGGCGGTGCCAAGGAGAATGGGCTTAGAGCCATCGACGTAGTCGTGGCCCCAGATCATAAAACCGATGAGGGTAACGGCGGTAAGGCCGCCAAAGATGGCGTGCCAAATCCAGTCGTTGCCCTTGCCATTGACGGCCTCAATGTCCGGCATCTGGGTGGTAGGGGTAGACACAGGAAGAACCTTTCAGGAAAGCGTGCACGAGAGGTATGGCCGCGCTTCTCAGCGTGGCGAAAAGGATTCTCAAAGGAAATTCTTATGTAGAGAATGCACGCTTAGACTAAAGGCCCTAGGTGTCGGGAAAGTGAACTCAAGATGTGGAGTTCGTGAAAGCAATGTGGCTATTTGTGAACATAATGGCCGCCGCTCTCGGTGGCGGCCACGTTGTGCGTATTAGCCGCGGTAGGCGCCGCGCTCAAGGGTGTCGCACTGGGACATTTTGCCAGAGTTATATCCGGCAAGGAATGCCTTCTCACGCTGCTCGGAGGAACCATGCGTCCAGGAGTCGGGCTGGACCTGGCCGCCGGAGCGGCGCTGGATATTGTCATCGCCCACCGCCTGGGCGGCCGCGACCGCGTCTGAGACCTGTTCCTTAGTAATTGGCTCGAGCAAGGGGTTATCGCCCTTGTCGGCGTAGGAAGCCCACAGGCCTGCGTAGCAGTCAGCCTGGAGCTCGATCTTCACCGCGTTGGAATCTGCGCCTGGGTCGTTATAGTCCGACAGGCCGAGGGTGCCCTCAAGGTTTTGAATGTGGTGGCCGAACTCGTGCGCCACGATGTACATGCGGGCCAAAGGGGCATTATCCGCGCCGAAGTTGCGCAGGGAATCAAAGAATGCGGTGTCGAAATAAGCGGACTCATCGCGCGGGCAGTAGAAAGGTCCAGTAGAGGAAGAGGCCGCGCCACAACCGGTATTAACGCCGCCGTGGAAGACCACGCGCTCCGGCTCGGTGTATTGGATATCTGCCTGTTCCGGCAAGACCTTTGACCAGACGTTGTCTACGCTGCGACCGGTGAACTCTACGAGGCATTCATCCTTGGTGTTGCCATCTTCTGCAGTTTCACATTCGGGGCTTTCGCCCTGTGCAGCGCCGTCGGATTGGGTCTGCTCGCTGCCCAGAATTGCGCCCAAGTCTGAGGGGTTGCCGCCCATGAGGAGGAAGAGGCCTACGAGAACAATCGAGCCGATGCCACCGCCAATGGCGATGCCACCGCCGCCGCCACCCGAACGCGCTTCCTTGCCGCCGAAATCGGCACCTGATCTAAAAGTCATGCCTAAATAGTGCCACATGGTCCCCTCATACACAGGATGAAGATTGTTGCAAAGAGGCTGAAGGAGGGGAAACGGTGGTTCTTCTGCGACCTTCGGGATTAGCTTGCGTCCACCTAACTGCGCTCCGCGTACTGGTAGGGATGTAGAATTGTGCGCGTTCCTAGTCTTGTGCTTGGTTTGGCGCGCGCTGTTTACGCGTGGCGGGACCCGCAAGTGACACAATTTTCAGAAGGGATTGAACAACAGTGCTGCGTACCCACTTAGCAGGTGAGCTCCGCAAAGAACTCGCAGGAGAGACCGTCACCCTAACCGGTTGGGTTTCCCGCCGCCGCGATCACGGTGGTGTGATCTTCATTGACCTGCGCGATCGCTCCGGCATTGCCCAGGTTGTCTTCCGTGAATCTGACGTGGCGGAGCGCGCCCACGACCTGCGTTCCGAATACTGCGTTAAGGTCACCGGTACCGTGGAGCCTCGCCCAGAAGGCTCGGAAAACCCCAACCTGCCGTCCGGTGAGATTGAGGTTAATGTCGCGGATCTTGAGGTTCTGAATAAGTCCGCAGCGCTGCCATTCCAGATTGATGATCCTTCTACCTCGGGTGAGGTAGGCGAGGAGACTCGTCTGAAGTACCGCTACCTGGACCTGCGCCGCGAGCGCCAGGCAAAGGCACTGCGCCTTCGTTCTGCTGCCAACCGCGCGGCCCGCAAGGTGCTGGATTCTCATGACTTTGCTGAGATCGAGACTCCAACCTTGACCCGTTCCACCCCGGAGGGTGCACGCGACTTCCTGGTACCAGCGCGTTTGAAGCCAGGCACCTGGTATGCACTGCCGCAGTCCCCGCAGCTTTTCAAGCAGCTGCTCATGGTCTCCGGCATGGAGCGCTACTACCAAATCGCGCGTTGCTACCGCGATGAGGACTTCCGCGCTGACCGCCAGCCGGAGTTTACCCAGTTGGACGTGGAGATGTCCTTCGTAGACCAGGACGATGTCATCGCCTTGGCGGAAGAGATTGTCACCGAGCTGTGGAAGCTCATCGGCTACGAGATCAAGACTCCAATCCCGCGCATGACCTACGCCGACGCGATGAAGTACTACGGTTCCGATAAGCCGGACCTGCGCTTTGACATCAAGATTGTGGAGTGCACCGAGTTCTTCAAGGACACCACTTTCCGCGTCTTCCAGAACGAATACGTCGGCGCCGTGGTCATGGAAGGCGGTGCTTCTCAGCCACGCCGTCAGTTCGATGCTTGGCAGGATTGGGCAAAGCAGCGTGGAGCCAAGGGTCTGGCCTACATCACCGTGGGCGAGGACGGCACCTTGGGCGGTCCGGTAGCTAAGAACATTACTGACGCCGAGCGCGAGGGCATTGCAGAGCACGTCGGCGCTAAGCCGGGCGACGCTATCTTCTTTGCCGCCGGTGACACCAAGTCTTCCCGTGCCCTGTTGGGCGCTGCACGTGGCGAGATTGCAAAGAAGCTGGACCTTATTAAGGAAGGCGACTGGGCCTTTACCTGGGTTGTAGACGCTCCGCTCTTTGAGCCTTCCGCTGATGCGACCGCTTCTGGTGACGTCGCGCTGGGCCACTCCAAGTGGACCGCGGTTCACCACGCCTTTACCTCCCCGAAGCCGGAGTACCTGGACAACTTTGACCAGAACCCGGGCGAGGCGCTGGCGTACGCCTATGACATTGTCTGCAACGGCAACGAGATTGGCGGCGGCTCCATCCGTATTCACCAGCAGGACGTGCAGAAGCGCGTCTTTGACGTCATGGGAATCGGTGACGAGGAGGCTCAGGAGAAGTTCGGCTTCCTGCTCGATGCTTTCCAGTACGGCGCCCCACCACACGGCGGCATCGCCTTCGGCTGGGACCGCATCGTCTCCCTGTTGGGCGGCTTCGACTCCATCCGCGACGTCATTGCGTTCCCGAAGTCGGGCGGCGGCGTGGATCCGCTTACCGACGCCCCGGCGGCAATCCCTGCCGCACAGCGTAAGGAGACCGGCGTAGACTACAAGCCGGAAAAGAAGAAGGAACAGGACAAGGCCGGTTCCACTACGGAAGAAACCGCTGAGGAGAAGTAGACCGGGAGCTTAAACCTCGGCCTTTCAGGCGCACCGTGCGGGGCACATCGTAGTCCGCGGCAATTTCGCTGCGGGCGAACTTGTGACCCCGCTTTGGTGTGAGGGGCATACTGGATAGAACTATGGTTGATAACGAAGCTGTGCTGTCACCCGAGGACGTCATCAAAGCCGCCTCGGAGATGCTGTCGCGCCGTTTTGGTGGCACCCCGGAGATGTCGAGCGTGGAGCGCTTGGATGGTTCCGGCAATGCAATGGTTCTGCGCGCCAGGATCGCCCCTGGAGCCTTCCTGCCGCACCGCTCGGTAGTTATTAAGTACAACCCGGTCACCGGCTATGGCGTCGATGATGCCGCGATGCTGCGCGAGGTGGTGGCTTATCAGTTCACCACCGCGTTATCTGAGGACGTGCGCCCGGGGCCCGTACTTCTTGCCCACGATCTGGAGCAGCGCATTATCGTGTTGACGGACTTGGGCGAGGGCGAAACGCTTGCCGACGTCCTCGTACAGTCCACCGATGCCGACCGCGTGCGGGTGCTGCGCTCCCTGGGCAGCGCGCTGGGCCACATGCACGCTGGAACCGCGGGCCATGAGCAAGATTATGAAACCTTGCTCACTAGGATGCTGCGCAAGAACCCGGACTTGGCCCCGCACCAGTCCGTGCGCGATGAGGCGCTGGAGCGCTCCATTGGCATCGGCCTCGACTTGCTGGATAAGGCCGGGCTTGAAGCACCGGCAAGCTTCCGGGATCTTGCGGGTCAAGCCGCACGCTCCCTAGCATCCGGCAAAGACCGGGCCTTTACTCCCTTTGACCTTTCGCCGGATAACATTATTGTGTCCCAGCGCCTGCACTTCTTGGACTATGAATGGGCAGGATTCCGCAATGTTGGCTTCGACGTAGCCTGCGTTATCGCCGGATTCCCACAGTTCCTCTTCTCCAAGCCGATTACGGACGAAGAGGCAGACATCTTCATTTCTGCCTGGTCCCGTGCCGTATCTGAGGTGTGGCCGCTATTTTCCAATGCGGAAGAAATCCACGGCCTTATCGTGGCGTCGCTCATTGGCTGGGCGCTATCGAGCGTGACCACGATGCACGCCGGCGGCATCGAAGGGCTGGTTGCCTTAGCCAGGGGTGAAGCCGAGGTCGTTCACGATCCGCAGCGCTCCATTTTGCGTCCGGCCGATCACGGACCGTTCACTGAAGATGAAATGCTCGTGCGCCGCGACCTCTATGAAACCTTTGAGGCGCTATCCCGATATGCCGCGCGCTGCGATGGCCCCGCCTGCGCGCCCATTGCGGAATTTGGCAGCGCCATTGCGCGCCGCCTGGATGACGAATAGACAATCGCGATGTGCCCGCACCCTTATAGGAGGTAGCTTTCCAGTGTCTCAAGACTCATTATTTGGCGGGCCCACTCCGGACCGCAGCGCGTCGCCGCTGCCCGGGAAGAACCTTTTCGCCACCCACGCCGGGTCGCCACTGGCGGCGCGGATGCGTCCCCAAAACCTAGATGAAGTGGTCGGACAAGACCACCTTCTGGCTCCCGGCAAGCCATTACGCCGCCTCGTGGAAGGCTCAGGGGAGGCCTCTGTCATCTTGTACGGGCCGCCGGGCACCGGCAAGACCACCATTGCCTCGCTCATCGCTAGCCAAATGGGGCAGAACTTCGTGGGCCTCTCCGCCCTCGATTCGGGCGTCAAGCAGGTCCGCGAGGTCATCACCCACGCTCGGCAAGAACTCATTCATGGTCGGCGCACGGTGCTGTTCATCGATGAGGTGCATCGGTTTTCCAAGACCCAGCAGGACGCGCTCCTCGCAGCCGTGGAAAACCGCACGGTACTGCTCGTCGCGGCAACCACGGAAAACCCTTCCTTCTCCGTCGTCGCGCCGCTTCTATCTCGCTCGCTGCTGTTGCAGCTGCATTCGCTAAGCGACGATGACTTAAGGGGCGTCGCCAAGCGCGCGCTCGAAAGCGACCGTGGACTAGGCGAGCGCAAGATTCGGATTACCGACGAAGCCTTGGAGCAGTTGGTACTCCTCGCCGGCGGTGATGCGCGGCGCACGCTGACCTATCTCGAGGCCGCGGCCGAGGCGGTTGACGATGGTGGGGAGATTACCCCACAAACGGTCACGGACAACGTCAATAAGGCAGTGGTGCGCTATGACCGCGACGGCGACCAACACTATGACGTGGTTTCCGCGTTCATTAAGTCCATTCGCGGCTCAGATGTGGATGCGGCGCTGCATTATCTCGCCCGCATGGTAGAAGCCGGGGAGGACCCGCGCTTTATTGCCCGGCGGCTCATTGTGCACGCCTCCGAGGACATTGGCATGGCCGATCCCACCGCGCTCCAAGTGGCCGTGGCGGCGGCCGAGGCCGCTCAGCTCATTGGCATGCCAGAAGCCCGAATCCCGCTCGCGCAAGCCACCATTCACCTGGCCACCGCGCCCAAGTCTCCCTCGGTCATTTCTGCCATCACGCAGGCGCAAGCCGATGTAGCCGCCGGCAAGGTGGGCCACGTGCCACCGCACCTGCGTGATGGGCACTATGAGGGCGCCAAGCGGATGGGAAATGCCGTGGGCTATGTCTACCCCCACGATGATGCCCGCGGCGTAGTAGAGCAGCAGTACCTGCCCGATGAGCTGGAGGGTTCGGTTTACTATGAGCCCACCGATCACGGGGCTGAGAAGCGTGTTTATGACTATATAGGCCGCTTGCGCAGCATTATTCGTGGCAAGCGTGGCCCCGGCAAAAACGCGCGCCGGCCTCGCTGATCCCCACCGATGGGAAATCGCTGTGCAGCGAAGGGTAGAGTTGGGCGGGTTAGAAACTTCTTGATAGAAGATGAAAGCTCAGACAGTTAGGATTGTTGCTCGTGAAGACTCATGAGATCCGGGAACGGTTTACCCAGCACTTCGTCAATTCTGGTCACGAGGCAGTACCAAGCGCCTCGCTGATCCTGGATGACCCTAACCTGCTGTTCGTTAATGCCGGCATGGTTCCGTTTAAGCCCTACTTCTTGGGCCAGCAGAACCCGCCCTTTGCCAAGGGCCTTGCCACTTCCATCCAAAAGTGTGTGCGCACCTTGGACATTGATGAGGTGGGTATTACCACCCGCCACAACACCTTCTTCCAGATGGCCGGCAATTTCTCCTTTGGCCAGTACTTCAAGGAAGGCGCCATCACCAATGCGTGGACCTTGCTTACCAGCTCCGTTGAGGAGGGCGGCTTTGGCCTAGACCCAGAGCGCCTGTGGGTGACCGTTTACCTGGATGATGATGAGGCCGCCGAAATTTGGCGCGATAAGATCGGTGTGCCTGAAGAGCGCATTCAGCGCCTCGGCATGGAGGACAACTACTGGTCCATGGGTATCCCTGGCCCCTGTGGCCCGTGCTCCGAGATTTATTATGACCGCGGTCCTGAGTACGGCAAGGACGGCGGCCCGATTGCCGATGACAACCGCTACATGGAGATCTGGAACCTGGTCTTCATGCAAAATGAGCGCGGCGAGGGTATTGGCAAGGGCAACTTTGAGATCGTCGGCGAGCTGCCCAAGAAGAATATCGATACCGGCCTGGGCATCGAGCGCGTGGCCTGCATTCTCCAGGACGTAGATAACGTTTATGAAACGGATCTGCTGCGCCCAGTTATTGACGTAGCCGAGGAGCTTACCGGTGCCACCTATGGTGACAAGGCCTCCCACGAGGACAATATCCGCTTCCGCGTGGTAGCTGACCACTCCCGTACCGGCATGATGCTCATCCTGGATGGCGTGACCCCGGGCAACGAGGGCCGCGGGTACATCCTGCGCCGCCTTCTTCGCCGCATTATCCGTTCCGCCAAGCTGCTGGGTGCTAAAGGCGCGACTATGGAGCGCTTCATGAATACGGTCATGGACACCATGACCCCGTCCTACCCGGAGATTGCGGACAACCGCGAGCGCATCCTGCGCGTTGCCGTGAATGAGGAAAAGGCCTTCCTGAAGACCCTCGAGTCCGGCACCCGCCTCTTCGATGATGCTGTCCAGGAGCTCAAGTCCACCTCCCGCGCGAAGACCGCAAAGGTCCTGCCGGGCGAGAAGGCCTTTGAGCTGCACGATACCTACGGTTTCCCCATCGACTTGACCTTGGAAATGGCCCAGGAGGCCGGCCTTGAGGTCGACATGGATGGCTTTAACGATGCCATGGGCGAGCAGCGCCGCCGCGCCAAGGCCGATAATCAGGCCAAGAAGCACGGCCACACTGACCTTTCCCTCTACCGTGACTGGGTAGACAATAACCCCACCGTCTTCACCGGCTTTGAGGAGCTTACTTCCGACGCCCGGGTGATCGGCCTCGTCCGCGGCGGCGAGAAGGTCGACCAGGTACATGAAGGTGACCAGGTTGAGGTCATCTTGGACCACACCCCGCTGTACGCCGAAGCGGGCGGCCAGATGGCAGACCGCGGCCGCATTATGGCCGGCGAATCCCTGCTGGAGGTCAACGACGTTCAAAAGATTGGCAAGAAGCTGTGGGTACACAAGGCTACGGTTACCGCCGGCGGCCTTGACTTGGGTATGTCCGTTGAAGCAGCCGTCGACGAGCAGTGGCGCCACGGTGCCACCCAGGCGCACTCCGCAACCCACCTCATTCACGCAGCACTGCGCCAGGTGCTTGGCCCCACCGCCGTCCAGGCCGGCTCCATGAACCGCCCGGGCTACCTACGCTTTGACTTCAACTACACCGAGCAGCTCAGCCAGGCGCAGTTGGAAGAGATTGCGTTGATCACTAACCAGGCAATCGACTCCAACTTTGCCGTCAACACCATTGAGACCTCCCTGGAGGAGGCCAAGGCCATGGGTGCTATGGCACTATTCGGTGAGAACTACGGCAAGGAAGTCCGCGTAGTTGAGATCGGTGGCCCGTTCTCCATCGAGCTGTGCGGCGGTACGCACGTTGGTTCCTCCGCTGAAATCGGACCGGTGTCCGTGCTCGGTGAGTCCTCCGTTGGCTCTGGTGCTCGCCGCATCGAGGCCTACTCCGGTTTGGATGCCTTCCGTTACTACTCCAAGGAAACCGCCTTGGTAGAAGGCGTGTCCCGCGAGCTGAAGGTACAGACCGAGGACCTGCCGGAGCGCATTGCTCAGCTGTCTGAAAAGCTCAAGGCAGCGGAGAAGGAAATTGAAACCCTGCGCAAGCAGCAGCTGGCTGCGCGTGCCTCCGAGTTCGTCAGCGCGGCTAAGGACATCAATGGGTTCAAGGTTATTGCGCTGACCTTGCCGGAAGGCACCACCGGCGGGGACCTGCGCACCGTTGCTACGGACCTGCGCAACCGCCTGCGCGAGGAAGAAGCCGTCATCGTCTTGGGCGCCGAGGACAAAGGCAAGTTCCCGTTCATCGCGGCGGCCACGGACAAGGCCGTTGGGCGCGGCGTGAAGTCCGGGGACATCGTCAAGCAGTTTGGCCAGTACGTTGACGGACGCGGCGGCGGTAAGCCAGATATGGCTCAGGGCTCTGGTTCTACTGCGGCCGGTGCTGAGCGCGGCTTCGAGGCCGTCAAGGACATGCTCGAGTCCCTGTAGGAGTTCGACCGTGGCAAAAGTGGAACCAGATACCCCCGGAGTTGATGACCCGGGGCAGGGCCGTCGTCTCGCACTCGATGTCGGCACGGTGCGCATTGGCGTGGCAGTGTCCAATAGGGAAGCCACGCTTGCCACCCCAGTGGAGACCGTGCAGCGGGAAACCGGGTTCAAGGACCGCGATAAAGGCGATATTGACCGCATCATAGAACTGATTGATTCTTATGGCGCAGTAGAGGTCATCGTAGGGCTGCCGCGGGACCTGCAGGGAAATGGCTCAAAAAGCGTAAAACATGCTAAGGAAATTGCGTTTCGGATCCGCCGTCGGTTGAATCGAGATGCAAATATAGATAAAGTTCCACCACCAGTACGTTTGGCTGATGAGCGTCTGACCACCGTGGCAGCAACCACCGCGCTGCGCGCGTCCGGCGTGTCCGAGAAGAAGGGCCGTAAAGTCATCGACCAAGCAGCAGCGGTGGAGATATTGCAGACTTGGTTGGATGGGCGCGCGAGCGCGCTACGAACCCATGATGCAATAGACCAGCCTTCAGACTCAGGAGACTAAAACACGTGAGCCGTAACCAAGAACGCCTCGGCCGATCGATGGAGCCGAAATACGTCAAGCGCCGCCAGCGCGGCATTGCCGTTGTCATTGCGTCCATCATCGTCATCCTTGGCGCCCTTATCTACATCGGATTCCGCCTCGGCAATACCTCCGCCGATTATGAAGGAACCGGCAACGGTACCACCCAGCTGGTGGAGGTGCCGGAAGGCTCGTCCATGTCCGAGCTCGGACCTGCGTTGGTAGAGAAAAATGTGGTGAAGACGCAAGACGCTTTCGATTCTGCTGCGTCGATGAACCACAGTGCAAGCCAAATCCAGCCGGGCTTCTATCGACTGCAGGAAGAAATGAGCGCGGATGCAGCAGTCGAGGCACTGCTGGATGAGAATAACCGCGTGGACATGCTCGAGGTACAAGGTGGCGCCACCTTGGAGGACGTCAAGGTTGTGGGCGGAGACGTCCGCTACGGCATTTACTCCCTGATTTCTGAGGTCAGCTGCAACGATGGCAACTGCCTGAAGAAGGAGGACCTGGAAAAGGTTGCCGCGGAAACCGACCCAGCCGAGCTGGGCGCACCGGAGTGGGCCTTGGACGCTATCAATAAGCGTGGCAAAGACCCCAAGCGCATTGAGGGCCTTATCGCCCCAGGCCAGTACGTCTTGGACCCTAATATGGAGGCCAAGGACATCCTCAAGGATCTCATCACCCGCTCCACCGAGCGCTACAACGAGACCAATATTGAGGAACGCGCCCAGGCTATCGGCTTGAGCCCTTATGAGCTGCTCACCTCCGCATCCCTGGTGGAGCGCGAGGCACCGGCAGGCGAGTTCGACAAGGTTGCCCGCGTTATCCTTAACCGCTTGGACGAGCCAATGCGCCTGGAGTTTGACTCCACCGTGAACTACGGCTTGGAAGACGTTGAGCTGGCCACCACCGATGAGGCCCGTGAGGAGAAGACCCCGTGGAATACCTACGCGAAGGAAGGCCTACCGGATACCCCGATTGCTTCTCCTTCGGACGATGCAATCAAGGCCATGGAAGAGCCGGCTGAGGGCAACTGGAAGTTCTTCGTCACCGTGGACCAGGAGGGCACTACCGTCTTCTCGGATAGCTACGATGAACACTTGGGCCGCGTTGATGACGCCATCCGCTCCGGCGTGCTTGACTCCAAACGCGAAGGCGAGGGCGCTGGTTCCGGCAACGGCGACGCCGCTGCCGAGCAGCCCGCCCAGTAGAGTCGCGACGACCACAAAGAGGTAGAACGTCATGCCACGTGCGGCTGTCCTTGGTAGCCCCATCGAGCACTCCTTGTCTCCGGTGCTTCACAATGCTGGCTACGAGGCCGCCGGGCTGGCCGGTTGGGACTACACCAGATTTGAGTCATCGGCGGAGGAGCTGCCGGAACTGGTGGCGGCAAGCAACTCCGAGTTTGTTGGTTTCTCCGTGACCATGCCCGGCAAGTTTGCTGCCCTCCGCTTTGCGGACATCGTAAGTGACCGGGCCCAACTGATTGGCTCGGCAAACACCTTGGTGCGCAGGGCTGATGGTTGGTTTGCGGACAATACCGATACCGAGGGCGTACGCGGTGCGCTCGCCGAGCTCCTGGGGGATAGTCCGGCAGTTCATGCGCTGCTCATTGGTGCTGGGGGCACCGCGCGTCCCGCGTTGTGGGCGCTCGCTGAGCGCGGGGTGAAAAAGGTTACGGTCCTCAACCGTTCCGACCGGAGCGCCGAACTGTTGCCGCTCGCCCAGAACTTGGGGCTGGAACTTTCCTTTGTCAGTTTCGACGGGGACTTATCCGTGCTGTCTCGGGAAGCCGATGTCATTGTGTCCACGGTTCCGTCAGCGGCGGTGAAAGACTATGTCTTTGACCTCGCCCACGCACCGGTGCTGGACGTCATCTATGATCCCTGGCCTACACCGCTGACCATGTGCGCGGCGGCCAATGGGTACAAGACCGTCGGCGGTCATGTCATGCTCGCGCACCAAGCATTTAGCCAGTTCGAGCAATTTACTGGGGTCGCCGCCCCGCGGGAAGACATGCTGAAGGCATTGAACCAGGAGCTGCAGAAGCGGTCGCAGACGACTAAGTAGGGCGGGCGTCGGCAAGCGCGGCCTGCAACCCCGTGCCGTAGAAGCTGCGGATTTCGCCATGTAGACTTTGGCGCCCAGCGCTTCTTCACAGCGTGCCTTAGTGTGATCCCCGTGTTAGTAGTCGGGGGAATTATTTATTGTTTGTGGGCAGCAGCCTTGTCTTGGTGGGATATTCGGCAGCGCCGATTGCCAGACTGGTTAACCCTTCCAGCTGCGGTGCTGTCGCTCGCCGTTGCCAATTGGAGTGGGCTGTGGTGGCCGGGGATGTACCTCGTGCTGGGGCTAGCTCATGCAGGCGTGGGTGGAGGCGACATCAAACTCGCTTGGCCCCTGGGTATGTGGGTGGGGCATGTGGCCGGGTTTATGGGGGTGGTAGCGGCAAGCGGCTGCGCATCCGTTCTGACACTGGTCTGGTCCGCGTGCAGTCGGCAGAAGAAGAGCCCGCATGGTCCCGCAATGCTGCTAGCGGCAACGGTCATTATCGCATGTGCGCACCCTCTTTGAGGGGGTGGAAGAATATATTGCGGGGCCAAGTTGGTACTGGATTGGCCAGGCCGTGCGATAATACCCGCATGCTTCGTTGGACTACTGCAGGTGAATCCCACGGCCAAGCTCTTATTTCGATGTTGGAGCACATGCCCGCTGGGGTCCCTATTACCCGCGCCGATATTTCCCATCAGCTTTCCCGGCGCCGCCTAGGCTATGGCCGCGGTGCCCGTATGAAGTTTGAGGCTGATGAGGTCACCGTGCTGGGTGGAGTCCGCCATGGGCTCACCTTGGGTAGTCCCATCGCCATCATGATTGGCAATACGGAGTGGCCCAAGTGGACCACCATCATGTCGGCAGATCCGCTGGATATGGACGATGAGGACACTATTAAAGCGATGAACTCCGGGCGCGGTGCCGCCTTGACGAGGCCGCGCCCCGGGCACGCGGACTTTGCCGGAATGGTGAAGTACCGCCACAGTGAAGCGCGCCCCATCCTCGAGCGCTCCTCTGCGCGTGAGACGGCGGCGCGAGTGGCCGCAGCTACCGTTGCGCGTAACTTTCTGCGCGAGACCTTGGGCGTCGAGGTTCTCTCCCACGTGATTTCCATTGGCGCTTCCGAGCCTTATGAGGGGCCTGCGCCAGCGTTCGCGGACATCGAGGCTATTGATGATTCACCGGTCCGCGCCTGCGATAAGGCGGCTGAAGCCTCCATGATTGCGGAAATCGAGGCCGCAAAGAAGCAGGGCGATACCTTGGGCGGCATCGTTGAGGTTGTGGTCGATGGCCTGCCTATCGGGCTGGGCTCGCACATTTCCGGCGATGACCGCTTGGACGCACAATTGGCTAGCGCCTTGATGGGCATTCAGGCTATCAAAGGCGTAGAAATTGGCGATGGCTTTGCCGAGGCCCGACGTCGCGGATCCGCTGCCCACGATGAGATGGTCCGAACCGAAGAAGGCGTATCCCGCCTTAGCAACCGTGCAGGCGGACTTGAAGGTGGCATGACGAACGGGCAGCAGCTGCGCGTGCGGGCGGCGATGAAGCCGATTTCTACCGTTCCGCGTGCCTTGCGCACCATCGATATGGAGTCCGGCGCTGCAGCTACTGCCATTCACCAACGCTCCGATGTGTGCGCGGTTCCGGCGGCAGGCGTCGTTGCAGAGGCAATGGTTGCCCTCGTCCTTGCGCGCGCCGTGCTAGAAAAGTTCGGAGGCGATAGCCTCGAAGAAACCTCTGCGGCCATCGCCGCGTATGATAAATACGTTTCGGACCGTCTTGCTTTTGACCAGGAGTAAGTTATGACCACCCCAACCGCCGTTACGGGCCTGCCCCGTCCACGCGTTGTTTTGGTTGGCCCGCCAGGTGCGGGTAAATCCACCATTGGCCGCCGCCTTTCCCACGCCTTGAGCTGCGAACTGGTGGATTCGGATCACCTCATTGAACAGGATAAAGACAAGCCGTGCGGGGAAGTCTTTAGCGAGCTGGGTGAACCAGGCTTTCGCGCACTCGAAGCCGAGCACGTTGCTGCGGCACTGCGCACTGGTGGAGTAGTCAGCCTCGGCGGCGGGGCAGTGTTGACGGACTCCACCCGTGAGCTGTTGGAGCGCCATACCGTCATCTTTTTGGATATCTCTCCTGAGGAAGGTGCACGGCGGACGTCCGGGGATAGCAATCGGCCGGTTCTCGCGGCCGCAGATCCCCTCGAGCACTACCGCAACCTCGTGGAGGCACGTCGCCCGTATTACCAGGAGGTGGCCGATTATCGGGTACGCACCGATGCCCGGACCCCACAGCAGGTGGTGGGCGATATCCTCGGCTTCCTCGATACCCTGTAGATTCCCCGCCGCGCTAGCACTAGTTTCTCGCCCCCTGGCTCGGCGGCGAACGGAAAGGAACACCATGCCCAGCATTGCCGTTAATGGACCACAGCCTTATGAAGTTCGCATTGGCGCCGATCTCAATCGGGACATCGCGCAGCGCTGCGCGCAGATTGGTGCAGGCCAGGCGGGCATTATCTGCCAGCCTCCCTTGCGTGCCGCGGCCGAGCGCCTAGCGGAACTCGTTGCTGCTGAGGGGGTGGAGCCTACGCTTATCGACGTCCCCGATGCCGAGGCCGCCAAGCAGCTCAGCGTCATCGGCGGCGTGTGGGATCAGCTGGGGGAGAAAGGCTTTAGCCGCCGTGACGTCATCATCGGCCTCGGTGGTGGCGCTACCACCGATTTGGCTGGGTTCGCGGCGGCCGGGTGGATGCGGGGCATCAAGGTCATTCAGGTACCGACCACGCTATTGGCCATGGTTGACGCGGCCGTCGGCGGCAAAACCGGCATCAATACCGCCGCCGGCAAGAACCTCGTTGGCGCTTTTCATGAGCCAGACTCTGTGTTTGTGGATCTCGAGCGCCTCGATACCCTGCCCGAGGCGGAGATCATTGCTGGATCGGCAGAAATCATCAAAACCGGATTCATCCATGACCCGGTGATCCTTGAGCGCTATGACCGCGACCCCGGCGCATGCGTGGACCCGCAGGGATATCTTCCAGAATTGATTGCGCGCTCCATAGCAGTAAAGGCCGCGGTGGTGGGCGAGGATCTCAAAGAATCGGGCCTGCGTGAAACGCTCAACTATGGCCATACCTTTGGCCATGCGGTGGAGCGCCATGAACAGTATCAGTGGCGCCATGGCAACGCGGTGGCGGTGGGCATGATGTTTATCGCCCACCTGGCGCATGCGCGCGGCCTCATTGACGCGGAACTGGTGGAAACGCACCGCCGTATCCTGCACAGTATTGGGCTGCCAACTACGTATAGGCCGGGCCAGTTTGCGGACCTGTATGAGGCAATGACCCACGATAAGAAGAACCGCGACGGAAAGATCCGGTTCGTAGCCTTGACCAGGGTGGGCGAGACCACCCGTCTCGAAGGACCCATTACGGAAGAGCTAGAGGCGGCCTACGCCGCGATTTCGGAGTAGTAATGAAGATTATTGTCCTCAATGGCCCGAACTTGAACCGCTTGGGAAAGCGACAACCGGATGTCTACGGTTCCACCACCTTGGCGGATGTAGAACAGATGATCTCCTCGCGCGCCGCCGCGCACAGTGCAGAAGTAGAGTGCTTCCAGTCCAACCATGAGGGCGAGCTCATTGAGAAGGTGCATGCCGCCGCGGATGCGGGCCACCCAGTGATTATCAACCCCGGCGGTTTTACCCATACCTCAGTGGCCCTGCGGGATGCCTTGGCAGAGGTAGCCGATGGCGCCGGATTCGTAGAGGTGCATATTTCTAATGTGCATGCGCGCGAGCCCTTCCGCCATCACTCCTATCTCAGCCCTATCGCCCGCGGAGTCATCGCCGGGTTGGGTGTCTTCGGCTACGTGGCGGCAGTGGACTACCTCTGCCAATAGGCACCCCTCGAACGGGCTGGGCGGCAGCCGGCTAGAAAGAATTCCGCCCAACTGCGGGGGCAGGGTCGATATACTGGGTGGATACTTTCTACACCGCAGTCGACCCAGAAGGATGAAATCATGGCTTTGGCAGATACCCGATTTAGTGACCGGCGCCGCAAGCTTGCCGCGGAACTAGCCGGCCAGCGCATCGATGCCGTTCTGGTCACCCATCTCACGCACGTGCGCTACCTTTCGGGATTTTCCGGCTCGAATGGCGGGCTATTGCTGCGTAAGGACCTTAGCGCGCAGGTTGCTACCGACGGCCGGTACACCACGCAGATCGCCCGCGAAGTTCCCGATCTGGAGGCTATCCAAGGCCGCGCGGTAGGAAAGGTGCTCCTGCAGCAGTTTGCCGATGTCGAGGGGCCTGTTCGAGTCGGTTTTGAAGCAGACTACCTCTCGGTCTCTGAGATGAAGGACCTGGAAGAGTCCGCCCCGGAGTCGGTTACCTTGGTTCCCATCGCCGGGGTCATTGAACAAATTCGCTTGGTCAAGGATTCGCTCGAGCTAGAAAAGCTGGAAGAGATTGCCGCGCTGGCAAATCAGGCGCTGGAGGATCTACTCGCCGCTGGTGAGTTGCGTGCCGGCCGCACCGAGCGCCAAGTGGCCGCCGATTTGGAGTATCGTATGCGCATGCTCGGCTCGGAGCGAGTGAGCTTCGATACCATCGTGGCGTCCGGCCCGAACTCGGCGATGCCGCACCATGGTGCCGATGACCGGGTCATCGAGGACGGCGACCTAGTGACCATCGATTTCGGTGCCCACCTGCGCGGATTCAACTCCGATTGCACCCGCACCTACGTCGTGGGCACGGCGAATGATTTTGCCAAGGAAATCTATGATGTGGTGCTCCGCGCCCAAAAGGCAGGCGTGGCAGCGTCGGTGCCGGGCGCTAAGCTTGCCGACGTCGACGCAGCCTGCCGCGATGTCATCTCCGCCGCCGGATATGGCGACTACTTTGTACACTCGACGGGCCACGGCGTGGGCCTAGACGTCCACGAAGCCCCGTTCGCGGCACAAACCGGTAAGGGCGAACTCGCTGCCGGCATGACCCTGACCATCGAGCCGGGCATCTATGTGCCAGGCAAGGGCGGCGTGCGCATCGAAGACACCCTCATCATTACCGATGGTGCGCCGAAAATCATTACCGCCGCGACGAAGGAATTTACTGAACTGCCCGCCTAGTGAGCCAGCACCTTGGAGTTAAGCAGCTGGGCGACATTGCGGTTGCCCAGATGTGTGAGGTGATTGAAGAGGTTGTGCGGTACGGAGTACTCCCACTTGCCGGAAATCCAGCGGGTGCTGTCCGGCGCGCACATCCCGTGATCAATGGAGTCGGCGCGTAGGTCGTAATACTGCACGCCGTTTGCGCGGGCTGCCTTGTACATGGCGCTATTGACCTGGTCCTCACCGGTGCGGACCAGGCCCGCGTAGTCCATGTTGAAACCGGCTTCAGAGGATCCCGGTGCGGAGGTGCGCAGCGGGCATACCGCGCCATTGCGGGCGGAGATAGCGGGATAGCCTACAACGGTGATGCGGGCATTCGGGGCGGAGTGGCGAATCCGCTGGATCGAATGCTTCATGCCGTCGTAGTAGGGATTGGAAGAAGAAAGAGAAGGGCGCACGATTTCCTGGAAATCATTGGCGCCGAACTGAATCAAAACGTTCTTTGTTTCGCCATTGAGATCGTTATTGGCAATGGCTCCGTTGATCTGCTCAGTGAAGTCCTTGCGGTGCGAGTGGCCGGCCGCCTTCGCCGCAGAGCATGCGTAGTTGGCTACATGCTGACCAGAAACGCGCCCCAATTCGCGGCCAACATTACTCTGCCCCTGCGGGCAGCCCTGTGGGGACGGTGCGCCAGGAGCGTCTTCGATGCCGTGGGTGGCAGAAGAGAGCGTAGTGCCTGCCGAAGGGGACAGGCTCGAGGTAGTGCCAATTTGGCCATAGGTTGGGTTGGCAAAGACAGAATCACCGAACATCACGGTCTGGGCGTCTGCCGCCATGGCCTGCGGAGCGGACAGTGCCGCTACGGCTGCGCCAGTAACAGTTGCTGCGGCGTAAAGCTTCTTGAGAGGCATCGCAAAAATCCTTGGTAGATATGTGAAAAATCAATAAAACAAAGCCTTATCGTACAGCGAGTTATTGCTGAATAAAAACCTTTGATTGCTCGCGTGCCTGACCGCTTAGGCCAGGCGACAGGCCCCGAAAGCCACTCCGCTGGTAACTGTGGGGAAGAAATGGGGGACCGGTAATACCCCAAGGGGCAGTTGTCCGGTAGGCTTAAACATTGTTTTCAACCTTTAGTCCACAATTTTCGGGAGTTTAACCGCAATGGCTGATACTACTGATTTCAAGAACGGCCTCGTTCTGAAGATCGACAACAAACTGATGCAGATCGTTGAGTTCCAGCACGTGAAGCCGGGCAAGGGCCCAGCCTTCGTGCGCACCAAGCTCAAGGATGTTGTCTCCGGTAAGACCGTGGACAAGACTTGGAATGCTGGCGTTAAGGTAGAGACCGCTACCGTGGACCGCCGCGATATGACCTACCTGTACAACGATGGCACCAGCTACGTTGTTATGGATGAAAAGACCTTTGAGCAGTTCGAGCTCCCGCCGGAGAAGTTCGGCGATGCCGCTCGCTTCCTGCTGGAGAACATGCGCGTTCAGGTTTCCTTCTACGAGGATGAGGCACTCTTTGCAGAACTGCCTATTTCCGTAGACCTTAAGGTAGAGCACACCGACCCTGGCCTGCAGGGTGACCGTTCTTCCGGCGGCACCAAGCCCGCCACTCTGGAGACCGGTGCTGAGATCCAGGTTCCGCTGTTCATCGAGATCGGCAACGTCCTCAAGATCGATACCCGTACCGGCGAGTACCTCTCCCGCGTTAACAACTAGGGCATCTGACTGTGTCTGATAACACCCCTAAGCGCGATATCAACTACAAGCGGCACACCGCGCGGTACCGCGCGCGTCGTCGTGCCGCCGATATCCTCTACGAAGCAGAAAATAGGGACGTTGACCCCGTTGCCATCGTGGAGGATCGCATCGCCTTGGCACGTGAGGATCGCAATGCGGTAGCACCTGTCGCCGAATACACGCAGGTGATTGTCAAGGGCGTCGCTGAAGAGCTGGATGCCATCGACGACACCATCTCTCGCTTCCTTGCCGAGGACTGGGAACTGCACCGCATCCCGGCCGTTGACCGTGCGATCCTGCGCCTATCGGTGTGGGAGCTGCTGTTCAACCCGGATATTCCCACCGCTACTGCGGTCGTGGAAGGCGTGGAAATTGCCTCCCAGTACTCTAACGATCAAGCAGCGCCATATATCCACGCTGTGTTGGATGACGTGGCGCAATCCCGTTCTGCGGAAAACCCGATGTCCGCAGAACACCAGGGCAGCGATGCAGATACGGTCGGCGAGGATACGACCGACGAGGAGTCGGTAGACTCTAAGAATGCGGAAGATGCGGCCGAGGATACCTCCGCATCCACC
Source organism: Corynebacterium sp. MSK158 (assembly GCF_030229085.1). Classification (NCBI taxonomy): domain Bacteria; kingdom Bacillati; phylum Actinomycetota; class Actinomycetes; order Mycobacteriales; family Corynebacteriaceae; genus Corynebacterium; species Corynebacterium sp. MSK158. The sequence goes on along the minus strand of NZ_JASPHJ010000018.1, from coordinate 241 downwards.
GCTTCGGACTCCGCTGCCGCGGCCGACGACTCGGCTGAAGCAGACGGTTCTGTGCAGCAGGGCCCCACTGCGGAATAGTCAGGTTTAAACTGGCCCACATACTTAAACCGTCCGCCCAGCTCGATGGTGAAGAGCTGTGGCGGGCGGTATTTTCATGCCCAAGACGGCCTAAACGACACGATGTGTTGGTGAGGTTGTACGGCTAGCCGGTCTGGCGTGCTGATATTAGGACTATTTCACT
>NZ_JASPHJ010000017.1:0-35254 GCF_030229085.1 Corynebacterium sp. MSK158 | reverse complement strand
AAGCCCGCGACTAGTTCTACTGTCCTTTCAGACGGAGGGAACGGAAATAAACATAGCCCGCCCAATCGGGTGGACAGACTATGAATCTTCGGCGCCCTGAGGTGGAACTGCTAACAACGAAATGGGGGGCGATGTTGGACGGGAGCGGCATCTACAAGGTTGCGCGGCAGCGCGCCGAAGAGATGTTCGGCTCGCAGGTGCTGCATCCTTTTGGTCCCGACTGGGACGTATTCAAAGTACGCGGCAAAATTTTCTTGCTGTTGACAGCGGTGACCGGTCAACAGCAAATGATCATTAAGGCCGAGCCGGAAGACTGCCAAGCGCTACAGCAGCAGTATCCATTCATTGCGCCGGGCTACCACATGAATAAACGGCATTGGGTTTCCGTCTATCCACACGCAGAGCTGCACCAACAGCTGATAGAGGAGTTGGTCACGGATTCTTATCGTTTGGTGGTAGAGAAGCTGCCGAGAAGGCAGCGGCCGATCGAGCCGTCCTCTGGACACTAAGGCCTTTGCGTTTAGGACAGTGACGAGTCACTTTAGAATTAAAGCCAAGTTGATAGAATAAATCCCATGACCGAGCGCGATGACTACTGGCTGGATGATGAAGAACTCACATCATTTATGTCTCTAATGAGCGTAAATATTCGCTTAACCAATATTTTGGATGCTCAGCTGCGCGATGACGCAGGCTTGAGCTTTTTTGAATATACAGTGCTATCTCGGCTATCGGAGGCGGAAAGTCGCGAGATGCGTATGCGCGATTTGGCGATTACCTCCAATGGATCTTTGTCCCGCTTGAGCCAGGTCGTTACGCGCCTGGAAAAGCAGGGGTGGGTCGTGCGTCAGCCATGCCCGACTGATGGGCGCACCACCATGGCACAGCTGACGGATAGCGGCTGGGACAAGGTAGTAGAGACTGCGCCTGGGCACGCTAAGCAGGCGCGCAAGTCCGTAATGGATAGCCTCACCCGTACGCAGATTCGCCAGATGCTGCAGATTAATCAGCGGATCATTAAGGCCATCGAGAATGATGAGCGCTACGGTGGGCGCTATTAAATAGTGGAACTAGCAGGGCTATTTCTTGGGATAGCCGCGGCGGCCCGAGACGGTTTTATCGAAGGGGATCCAAAACCGTAGGGCCGCTTCCTTGTTTTTAGAGATACCGATACGCGGTCCGCGCACCCATTCTGGTTCGGTGGTTCGCTCGACAAGCTGTATTGGTTGGTGGTTGTCTTCGAGCGTGAAGCCGAGGGCCTTGCCGAGGTTTCCCGGCCCGCGGGCGAGGTTATGAAAATCAGAGGTGCCACGGCGGGCGAAGGCGGTGTCGGCGCCCTCGATGATTTCACCGCCGCGCAGCAGGCAGCCCTGGCCAGTGCCTTCAGGGGCACAGACGATATTGACGTTGCGGTGGATGCCGTAAGAAATATAGACGTAGAACCTGCCCGGCGGACCGAACATGGCCGCATTACGCGGGGTCTTGCCATTGAAGGTGTGTGCCGCGGAGTCCTCGGCGCCTAGGTAAGCCTCGACCTCAGTGAGGCGGATGCTCACCCCGGCATGGGTGAGGGTGCAGCCGAGGAGTTGGGGAGCGACGGCGTCGGCAGTCAGGGAAAAATCAATCATTAACCACGAGCGTAGTAGCGCTTACCTGCCACGGGGGTGCGCAGGAGGCGATCCAGGCTCACAGGTTCGAGGCCCTTGGCGCGTAGGCCATCGATGACGCAATCGGCAGCGTCCACGGTGGTGGGGTGGATATCATGCATCAAGACAATGGAGCCGGCGCGGGCACCCTGCACGGCCGAGGAACAGACGTGCTCAGAGTTGCGGTCTTTCCAATCCACGGTATCGACGTCCCAGAGCGCCTGGGAGACGCCCTTATCGCGGGTTACCTGATCCACGGTGGCGTTGGTAGCTCCGTAGGGCGGGCGTACCCAGCGCGTCCCCTGGCCGGTGGCCTTCTTAATAGCGGCGTTGCCGGCGTCGATTTCTTGGGATACCTGCTCAGGGGACAGCGTGTTGAGTTGGCGGTGGCTCTTGGTGTGGTTGCCGATGGTGTGGCCCTCGGCCTTCATGCGTTGGAGGAGCTCAGGGTGCTGCTCAGCACTGGGGGCGAGAACCATGAAGCTTGCATGCGCGTTCTTGGCCTTGAGCTTGTCTAGCAGGCGGTTGGTTTCGGCGCCTGGGCCGTCGTCGTAGGTGATAGCTACGCAGTTGGCACAGTCGACGCCACCATTATTGCGTGGCTTTGTTTTCTTCTTCTGGGCCGGGGAGGGCGCCTTCTGCTTAGGAGCCTTTGGGGAGAAGGCCTTGGAGGAGATGTCCTCGACCTGCGCTCGGGCGTCATCGATGCGGTGGTTGATTTCGTCTTGGATATTCGAGCTGGAGGATGCAGGTAGCTGTGGAATCTGCGGCAACTGTGCGTTAGCGGCCGCCGGAACGGCAGCGGCGACGAGCACGGTGAGGGCGGAGGTGAGAATGCGGCGCATAGTCTTCCTAAGGATGAGGGAAAGTGGACATGATGTGTCCATGACCCTAGCGCCTGCGTGTTACGGAAGTGATAGGACATGCCTAAAGTGGCCAAAGTGGTTTGCGTGGTTCAGGTTTGGAGTTACTTCGCCTGCGGTAGTAAAGTATTTAGGCACTGGGGCATTAGCTCAATTGGTAGAGCATCTGCTTTGCAAGCAGAAGGTCAGGAGTTCGATTCTCCTATGCTCCACAGCATGAAGTCCGGCTTCCTCTTCGGAGGGGCCGGACTTTTTCTATGTGGAGGGGTTCAGGGGGGTTGATTTAGCGATTTTCGTCCATACAAACTGTGGTTTCCGTCGACGGTTGTGCCGGTTTATATGGACGAAAATCGCGAACAGTGAAAGAAGAGCGCGGAAGTGTGCAAAGTCGCGGGGGAGAAACTTTCAGTACAGTGAACGGGGAATCATTACTGTCCCGCGATACCACTAGGAGACCAACCATGACCGCCAATGTTCGCTACAGTGATCCCTTTACCTCCGCAGACAAGGAAGTTGCGGCGCCGGAGGGCGCGGAATTCGTTGTAGTGCGCAAGCGCGGCGAAGCCGCGGTGGATGGTGAGGTTGTGAGCTTTCACAGCACCCGCGAAGAGGCGCGTGAGGCAGTTATGGCTGGCCTGACCGAAGAATTTAAGACGGCCGTGGATAACGAGCCGATCTACGTCACCCACGCCCGCCTGCGTTCGATTTAGAAGCGCTTGACCATCACAAAATGATCCTTGTGGCTGCCTACGTGCTCGAAGCCGAGGTGCTCGTAGAGGCCCTTGGCGCGGGGATTATCGGGGTGGACGGCTAGCGAGATGCCGGGGGCGCGCAGGGTCTGGGCGAGGGAGATGGCGGCGTCGATAAGCGCGGTGGCAATGCCCTGGCCCTTATAGCGGGCCTCGACCGCGATGGCGAGCTCCGGAATGGCGGGTTCGACAAAGCCAAAGCCGTGATTGTCCTCCGTCCCCCAGTTGAGCCACACGCCGCCAGCCGGGACGAGCTCCTGCCAGGCGATGAAACCGCCCTGGTTGGGATCCCAATTTTCCACGTAGAAGGCGAAATCATCGGCGAAGTCGGGGGAGAGCTCGCCGTGCTCGTCACCGAAAGTATCGGTAAGAAAGTTGAGGCGGGCGAGGTAGGTGCGGTCAGATTCCTGCGTTGCGCGAAGTTCCATAAGATCCACGATAGACGGCGGGGCAGCAGCGTGGGGTGGGCATGCGAAAATCCCCTCCGCACAGGTTGGTGACCTGCGGGGAAGGGATTGTGCTAACGCTTAGGCTAGGTGGTAATTGCGGACGTCGTGACCGTTGAATTCGCGCTCGATGCCGGCCTCATCCACGGAGTGGAAGGTGGTTCCGTTATCGATGGCGAAGCGCAGGTTATCCACGCGAGAGGAAGGGTCTTTGGACACCGCACCTGCCGGGAAGTAGTACGTTGAGCCGTCTTTGAGCTTGACGGTGAGGGACTCAAAGCTCATTGTTCATCTCCTTGTAGAAAGATCCCTAATGTGGGAATTCAATCAAGAGATTTTTGTTTAGGCAAAGCAATGAGATCTAGACAACGCCACGCATACCCCCACGGCGGGGTGGTAAGCGTATTTATTCCTCGGTTTACAAGCGGTGCTTGCCCTCGTTTTGGTGGTCATCGGTAACGCGGGTGGTATCGGCCGGCTGAGCTGCTTCTTCCTCGCGGTGCTTGGCCAGCTGCTCATCGATGGAACCGAGGAGCTCCTCATCGCGTACGGCACCTTCTTCAACGAGGTCAGACTGGGTGTCATTCTCGCTGGTGGAGGTGTAGACCAAGGTGGACTCCGGAGCGGTATGGGAATCGGACTGGAAATCATCCACGCGCGGCGGGGTCTGGGACGGCTTGTCGTTGGAGCGCAGCCAGTAATAGGCGGCACCGGCCGCAGCGGACAGCAGGGCGATGATGCCGGCGAAGATCCAACCCTTAGAAGACTTCTTATTCTTCTTCTGCTTCTTGGCTACCTTGGCGGACTTCTTCTTGAGGTTCTTCTGGGCCTTCTGAGAATCCTTCTTTGCCTGCTTGCGGGCCTTCTTAGCCTTCTTGGTGGCCTCTTCCTTGGCGTCGTTCAGGCGCTCGGTGGCGTCTTCGCGGTAGTCGTTGAACTCCGCCAGGGCGCGCTCGAGGCGGGAGTGTGCGGCGCGGGTAACGGCGCCTGCTTGGCGGCGCGGCTCGGCGAAGGTGCTGTTGTCGCGCTCGTCCATCTTCTGTGCGGCCTCTTCCAGGGCGGTGTAGGCCTCGCGGGACTTTTCTTCGCGGTAGTTATTGAACTGGCTCCACAGGTTCGATGCGGTCTTAAAGGCCACGTTTAGCGTGGTGGGGTTCATGGGGTGGAACACTCCTTAACTCAGATTTATCAATTCGCTTTCACCCAGCATAGTGACGTGGTGGTTGGTGTACCACCGTTGGCGTCGTGGCGTGCAGGGGGAACGCGCTAGAAATAGACCGCTTGGTTCAGAATTAACGATTATTATTCACCCGATTTTTCGCCAACCTCGCAGTTTGCAGGCTTGCAAAGGTATCACCATTGCAGAATCGCTACCGCGCAAACTGAACAGCTTGGTACGTTTTTTCTCAACACACCAACGACGACCAGCAAAGGAGGTGACCATGAGCCCGCGACTTTCGGCTTCTGCGCCCTTGGACTATGAAAGTGAAGAGGAAGCACATGCGCCCGAGCGCCTTGCCCTTTCCTTTGAGGTGATCCCGCCGCGCCACGATGCCGATGCCGCCAAAATCGACCGCTTACTAGAAGTCCTGGAAAGCTATCACCCTGATTACATCGCGGTGACCAGTTCCCAGCGCTCCGGTTGGTTGGAGGGAACCGCGGCCTTCATTGAGAAGATTTCGCAGAACACCTCTATGCGTCCCCTGGCGCACCTGGCCTGCACGGCCGGGACGCGCGCCGAGCTCATCGGGTGGATTAATCGCTTGGTGGATGCCGGCGTGCGCGGCCTGCTGGCCCTGCGCGGCGATCTCCCCGAAGGGGGCATGCCCGAGCACTACCTGCAACATGCCGATGAGCTGGTTCGCCTCATCCGCCAGCTGGAAAGCCACCAGGCGGCCCGCTTTGCCGCCGGCCGCCTCGCGGTGAGCGTGGCGTGCTACCCCAGCGGCCATGCCGAATCCAAGAACGAGGACGAAGACTTCGACGTCCTGCTTAATAAGCAGCGCCTCGGCGCGGACTTCGCCATCACCCAGCTTTTCTTCGATGCGGAGGACTTTCTCCGCTTCGCCCAAAAGGCGAAATTGGCCGGGGTGAAGATCCCCCTCATTCCGGGGATTATGCCCATGACTAGCCTGCGCCGGTTGGAGCGAATGGGGCAGCTGTCCGGGCTGACCGTACCCGAGAGGGTGCGCAACCAGCTCGCGGCAGCGACAACCCCAGAAGAGGAATACGAAATCGGCATGGAGCTTACCGCCCAATTGGCCCGCACCATCGTGGCCGGCGGCGCGGACGGCCTCCATATCTATACCCACAACAACCCGGACATTACGCAAGACCTGTTATCTCGAATCGGAGTAGACAATGACGAACACTAACTTCCCCAAGGCGACGATTGAGGGCTACCCTCGCGTCGGCGCTAACCGTGAACTCAAGCGTGCGCTGGAATCCTACTGGGCAGGCCGCATCGATGCGGAAACCTTCGAGTCTGCCGCACATTCCCTGCGCTTGGATACCTATAACCGCCTGCGCGACCTGGGACTTACTGAGGACTACGCCATTCCTGCCGACGTCGCCTACTACGACCAGGTGCTCGAGACCGCACTGACCGTTGGCGCCGTGGTCGGCGAGACCCTGGATGATGAGTTCACCTTGGCCCGCGGCAATAAGGACACCGCGCCGCTGGAAATGACCAAGTGGTTCGACACCAACTACCACTACATCGTCCCGGAAATCGCCGATGACCAGGACTTCAAGGCGCACCCGCAGCGCGTTATCAAGCTGGTGGAAGAGGCCCGCGCGGCAGGCCATACCGTGCGCCCATACCTCGTCGGCCCGGTTACCCTGCTGGCCCTGTCTAAGCAGGCAGAGGGTGCTACCAAGTCTCCGCTCGACCGCCTGGATGATGCCGTCAAGGCATACCAGGAGGTACTGGCCGAGCTGGATAAGTCCGGCGTGAAGTGGGTACAGCTGGCCGAGCCTGCCCTGGTAGCGGACCTGACCATTGCCAATGATGAGGAACTGGCCGCCCATACCAAGCGCGCCTATGAGGCCATTTTGGGCGCGGACAACCGCCCGCAGGTATACCTCACCACTCCGTACGGTTCTGCCCGCAAGGGCCTCGACGTTCTGGCGGAGCTCAAACCAGAGGCTGTCCAGGTGGACCTTTCCGTAGGCACCCTGGCACTCGATGAGGGCTACCTCGAGCGCGTGAAGAAGCTGAACTCTCACGTGGTTGCTGGGCTTATCGACGGCCGCAATGTCTGGGCCGCCAACCTACGCGACCTGCGCTCCAAGTACGAAGACCTGGAGGACAGCCTCGATTCCCTTTCCGTGTCTACCTCCGTATCCCTGCAGCACGTGCCACACACCGTGGAGGCGGAAACCAAGCTGCCGGCCGACGTCGCTACGTGGTTCTCCTTCGCCAACGAGAAGGTCAAGGAAGTCGTCGCCCTGTCCCAGGGTCCGCTAGAGGCACCGGAGGCATATAGCATCAGTGACCGCGCAGTGCGCACCCGTGCCGAATCCGAGCGCATCCACAACGCGGCGGTGAAGGCGCGCATCGAAAAGCTGCCGGCCGGCGAGGTTAAGCGCGAGCCTGCCTTTGCTGAGCGCAACGAGGCGCAGAAGGAACTAGGCCTGCCGCAGCTGCCAACCACCACCATCGGCTCCTTCCCCCAGACCAAGGAGATCCGCCAGGCGCGTGCGGCGCACCGCAAGGGCGAGCTTTCCGACGCCGACTACAACGCCGCCCTCAAGGACGAAGTCAAGTCCGTCATTGAGCTGCAGGAGCGCCTCGGCCTCGACGTCCTCGTCCATGGCGAGCCGGAGCGCAATGACATGGTTCAGTACTTTGCCGAGCTGCTCGATGGCTTTGTCACCACCGAAAACGGCTGGGTCCAGTCTTATGGCTCCCGCTGCACCCGTCCGCCAATCGTTGTGGGTGACATCTCCCGCCCGGCTGCGATGACCACCGAGTGGTCCAAGTACGCGCAGTCGCTCTCGGAGCACCACGTCAAGGGCATGCTCACCGGTCCGGTGACCATTCTGGCCTGGTCCTTCGTGCGAGATGACGTACATCAGTCCGTCTCCGCGGATCAGCTCGGCGTCGCGCTGGCAGATGAGGTGCATGACCTGGAAGAGGCCGGCATCGACATCATCCAGATCGACGAGCCCGCCCTGCGCGAGCTGCTGCCGCTGCGCGAGGAAGACCGCAAGGCCTACCTGGACTGGGCCGTGCGTTCCTTCCGCCTGGTAGCGCTCGAGGCCAAGCCGACCACCCAGATCCACACCCACCTGTGCTACTCCGAGTTCGGCCAGATCATCGATGCCGTTGCCGGCCTGGATGCCGATGTCACCTCCATCGAGGCTGCCCGCTCCCGCATGGAGCTGCTGGAGGATATCGACGAGACCTTCCACTCCGAAATCGGCCCGGGTATCTACGATATTCACTCCCCGCGCGTGCCTTCCGTAGCGGAGATGGCCGAGCTCATCCGCGCTGCGCTCAAGCACGTGCCGGTCGAGCGCCTGTGGGTTAACCCGGACTGCGGCCTGAAGACCCGTGGCTACGAGGAGACCGAGGCCTCCCTGCGCAATATGGTGCTGGCTCGCGATGAGGTGCGCGATTCGCTCTAAATCCTCCCTAATTGCACCGCAATCCCGGCCGGGTAAAGAATAAAAATTCTTATTTGGCCGGGATTTCGCGCTGTGCCTTGCGGCGCTTATTGATCCAGCCGATGATCATCGGCAGCACGGAAATTGCCGCCACGATGAGCATGATGATGTCGATGGAGTGGGCGATGCCCGGGATGCCGCCCAGCAGTACGCCGACGAGCAGCATGGAACCTACCCAGCCTATGCCGCCGAGGATATTCCAGCGCAGGAACGAGGAGTAGCCCATTTCTGCGGTACCCGCGGCGAAGGGGACGAAGGTGCGCACAATCGGCACGAAGCGGCCCAATACTAGGGCTACCGGGCCGTGGCGCTGGAAGAAGTCTTCCGCGCTATCGAGGTGTTCGGTGCGCAGGACGCGGGCATCGTCCTTGAAGAGCTTGCGGCCAAAGCGGCGGCCCAGGTAGAAGCCCACTTGGTCGCCGGCAAAGGCGGCCACCGCGGCCACGACAAAGAGCAGCCAGGCGTTGATATCGAGTTCGTGGCGCAGGATGGCCGCGGTCACGAGCAGTGAATCGCCCGGCAGGAATGGGAAAAGCACGCCGGACTCGATGAAGATGACGACGGCGACGCCGAGGAGGATATAAGGTCCGAAACTCTGGAGCAGCGAGCCCGCGTCCATGAGGTTGTGGAGGGAGGACAAGAAATCCATGTGCGGATCCTTTCTTAGTGGTTCTTTTAGTATCCTCCGCAAATTGCAAAGTGGCTGCGAATCCGCTGGGTGTCCGAATGGAACCGGTATGTTTCTTTTCTCCTCCTAGCTTCCGGGTAAGCGACATCACTAGCGTGGAGGTATGAACCACTCCGCATTCCGCAATAGCCAAGACACTTTCCTCGCCGATGCCCTCGCTGGGCTCATCGCCAACCACCCCGATGCCCGCTGGCACGACGTCGGCTTCATTGGCCGCACCACGCCGCTGCGCACCGCGGACGGCGATCCGGCAGTGGCGGTGATTTCTGGTGGCGGTTCCGGCCACGAACCGATGCATGCCGGGTTCGTCGGCCAGGGCATGCTCGCAGCGGCCTGCCCGGGACTGCTGTTTACCTCCCCGAACGCGGTTCAGATCAGCGAGGCCACCCAGTGGGCCGACCAGGGCAGGGGAGTAGTCCACGTGGTGAAGAACTACACCGGTGACGTCATGAATTTCACCGTCGCCCGCAACGCCGCCGAGGCGGTAGATACCCGCACGGTGCTGGTGGCTGATGATATTGCCACCGATGGCAACGAGGACGGCCCCGGCCGCCGCGGTACCGGCGCGACCATCCTGGTGGAAAAGGTCGCAGGCGCCGCCGCCTACCGCGGCGATGACGTGGACACAGTCGCTGAGTTGGGCAAGCGTGCCGCGGAGAATTCCCGCAGCATGTCCGTGGCGCTGGGCGCCGGCTTCATGCCGACTACCGGCCGCGAAACCTTCGATCTGGAAGCCGGCCAGATGGAGGTGGGCGTGGGCATTCACGGCGAGCCGGGCACGCACACCGAGCAGGTAGATAGTGCGAGCGCCATAGTGAACCAGGTCCTGGAAAAGATCGTGCCCGCCCTGGACCTGGGCCGCGGCGATGAGGTGGTGTGCCTGGTCAATGGCCTCGGCGGTACCACCCCGCTGGAGCTGAGCCTGCTCTTTGGCGAGGCCTCCGCGCAGCTGGCCCAGCGCGGCATCACCGTCGCCCGGTCGTTGGTGGGTTCTTATGTCACCGCGGTGAATATGCACGGCGCTTCTTTTACGCTGCTCAAGGCGGACGCGGAGTTGCTCGAGCTTATCGACGCCCCCACCTCCGCCCCTGCCTGGCCCCATACCCTAGGCGGTGCGAAGGCGGTGGAACCGGCCACCATCACCTTCCAGGACGAGCTGCCCACCGAGGGCGAGGAAAATCAGTGGCTCACCGCCTTTGTGGAGCGCCTCCAAGCCTCCTTCGAGGCGCTGACCGAGCTGGACCGCAAGGCTGGCGACGGCGACTTTGGCCAGAATATGGAGGCGGCCTTCGGCGGCATCGAGCTTCCCCTGCGCGGCACGGATACGGAGATCCTCACCGGGCTGGCCAAGCGCCTGCTCGTCCTCGCCGGCGGTACCTCCGGGGCCGTCTTCGGCACGCTCTTTACTGAGCTGGCCCGGGCGGAGTCGCTGGCGGATGGGCTTACTGCCGCGGCCGACCTTATCCACGAGCTTGGTGGCGCGAAGCGCGGCGATCGCACCATGCTCGATGCCCTCATCCCGGCCGCCGAAAAGGCCCGTGAACTGGGGGCGAAGGATCCGGATGCGGAGACTCTGCAGGCGCTTTTCACAGCTGCCCATGCCGGAGCCCTCGATACTGAGGACCTCGCCGCGAAGAGGGGTCGCGCCTCCTACCTGGGAGATCGCAGCAAGGGAGTAATCGATCCGGGCGCCCTCGTGGTCAGCTGGCTCTTTGGGGGAGAACCTCTTTCAGCGCGCTAAGCGAGCGCAGATCCCCATTCCCCGCACGGTCGAGGTGGAGCGCGTGCAGCCCCGCCGTGCGCGCGCCCTGCACATCGTTGGCTAGGGAATCGCCCACCATGACCGTGTCTGCGGGGGCGGTGCCAAGTTGATCGCAGGCGGCGAGGTAGGCCGCGCGCTGCGGTTTGGGGCAGCCAAGGTCGACGGTGGGGATGAGGAGGACGTCGGCAAGCGCAAGGCCCGTGGCCTCTAGCTTGGCCTGCTGCATCTCGCGCTCGCCGTTGGTGAGCACGCCCACCCGGAAGCCGGACTCGAGGGCCCAGGTGAGGGTGGGCAGGGCGTCGGCAAAAGCGCGCCACTGCTGCCGGTAGGCGGAAAGATAGCCGTCATAAGCGGTCAACGCCTCGGCATCGCTCATCTCCCGGCCGAGGAATTCGCGGCAGCGCGCCGCCCGCTGACCCTGGTGGGTGACCTCGCCGCGCTCGTAGGCGCTGAACCAGGTGCGCTCGATGGCCGCAAAGCGCGCATGCTGTCCCTCGGGCAGTCCTAGCTCGCGGCACCACTGATCCACTGCGTCCCGGGCCGCGCCGGTGTGGTCGAGCAAGGTGTCATCCAGATCAAAAAGTAGCGCGCGAATCATACCTTGAGGCTAGCGCGATCGCTGACAGCGTTATGTCATGCGCGGCAGGCGCGCGTTAAATTCTTTACAATGGCTGGCATGACTCAGAAGACCGCAACTGCAACGATGCATACCAACTACGGCGACATTGTTATCGATCTCTTCGGTAACCACGCACCGGTAACCGTTGAAAACTTCATCGGCCTGGCCAAGGGCGAGAAGGACTACTCCACCCAGAACGCAAAGGGCGAGCAGTCCGGCCCGTTCTATGACGGCGCAATCTTCCACCGCATCATCGATAACTTCATGATCCAGGGCGGCGACCCAACCGGCACCGGCCGCGGTGGCCCGGGCTACCAGTTCCAGGACGAGTTCCACCCGGAGCTGCAGTTTGACCGTCCATTCCTGCTGGCCATGGCCAATGCCGGCCCAGGCACCAACGGCTCCCAGTTCTTCATCACCGTGGCACCGACCCCGCACCTGAACAACCACCACACCATCTTTGGTGAGGTTACCGATGCTGCCTCCCAGGAGGTTGTGTCCAAGATCGCCAAGGTTGATACCGACCGCATGGACCGTCCGCACGAGGACGTTGTTATCGAGTCCATCGATATCGCGTAATCGCCTTTTCCCTCGGGCCCGTCACCGCATTATCCATGCGGCGGCGGGCTCGTCGCAGTTTTACCCCGAGCCATCCACCACTAGACCCCGCCTCAAGGACTGACAACTTCATGACCATGGTGAGAAACTATGTCCGCGCCACCCCAGCGACCGCGCTCATCGCCGCCGTCTGCATCATTGCCTGGCTCATTACCGCCGTGCAGGCGCGGACGCTGGGCGCTACCTTTTATGAATCCGACCTCGCGGTGGATTGGGGCCTGTGGGGCCCGCAATACCCGATTGCGCCGCAGACCGCGCTGTCCTCCGCGTTCATGCACCTGGACGCGGGCCACGTGGCGGTGAACATGATCATGCTCCTGCTCATAGGCAAGGAAGTCGAGCGGGCGCTTGGCACTGCGCTGTACCTCGCCGCCTACCTCATTTCTTGCCTCGGCGCGTCCGCCATGATCTTGACATTCGATTTTGAGACCCCCACCGTCGGCGCCTCGGGCGCGCTCTTCGCGCTCATGGCCATGCTGGTGGGTGCTTACCGCCAGCGCGGGCTCGATCTCCGCGCACCCATCGCCCTCGTTCTGGCGAATGTGGCCTATACCTTTCTAGCCGATGGCGTATCCCTGTGGGGACACCTTGGTGGGTTGTGCACAGGCATCGTGTTGAGCCTTTTCCTCTATAGAAAAAGCCCCACCCTCCGCTGGGGCGGCGTTGCTGCGGTGGCCGTGGTAGTCCTCGCGCTACTAGCCCATCAAGCTGGGGTTTGGGGATAACTGTGGAATTTGATCACCGGAAAGCGTGTGCGAAAGAATTCCACAATGGTTATCCACATTGTGGATAACTACATTTTTGTAATTTACCGAACGCTTTTCCGGAGTTTTCCCTGATCACGCTGGTCTGGCCCGTGCGAAAGTGCGAAAATCAGCTTGTGGAAGCCCGTGAAAACAGTTATCCACAGGGTGTTAATAATTGTGTGAAATTCACATTTCACAGGTTTTCTCCACAGCCTGTGGATAACTTTCTACCCATTGTGTTAACAAGACTGATAAATTTGGGCTCTGACCTGCATAAGGAGCATTGTGGATTATCAACCTCGCGCTGTGATCGTCGGCGCAGGCCCGAATGGGCTCACGGCCGCGGCGCGGCTGGCCATGGCCGGATGGAGTGTGGATATCTATGAGCGCGCCGGCTGGGCCGGTGGTGCAGCGGCATCCACCGCGGAGATTTTCCCGGGCACGATTGTGGATCTCGGCGCGGCTGGGCACCCCTTTGGCGTAGCGAGCCCGGCCTTTCGCGCCCTCGACTTGGAAGCCCACGGTTTGCGGTGGCGCAATGCTCCTTATCCCATGGCCCATCCGCTCGAAGGCGCGCCGGCCGGGATCCTGCACGGTTCCTTGGCGGACACGGCGGCGGAGTTGGGGACCGATGCCCAGGCGTGGAGGCGGCTGCACGGGCACATCGTCCGCCACATCGATGAGCATGTGGATAACGCGCTTACCCCGCTGGTGCGCTGGCCCCATCGCCCTGTGCGCTTGGCGCAATTTGGCGCGGCCGGAGTTTTCCCAGCCAGCAGCTTGGCGCGGGCGGCCTTCCGTACGCCCCAGGCCCGCGCCCTGTTTGCGGGCAGCGCGGTACACGCGATCACCTCACCGACTACGCCTTTTACCTCGGCGTTCGGCCTGCTCTTCGGCGGGCTAGGGATGACCCGCGGCTGGCCCGTGGTGGAGGGCGGCACCGGCGCTCTTATCGACGCCCTCCTTAACCTCCTCCGTTCCCACCAAGCCCGCCTCCACACCGGATGCGAGGTCACCGACCTGCGGGAGCTGCCTCCGGCCGATGCGACCATTGTGAACCTCACCCCGCGCCAGATTCTGCGGCTGGGTGGGCTGGAACTGCGGGACGGCACCCGACGCAGTCTGGCGCGTTGGCGCTATGGCAGCGCCGTCTTCAAAGTGGACTTTCACCTCAGTGAGCCCGTCCCGTGGACCGATCCCTGTGTGGGTCAGGCCGGCACCGTACATGTGGGAGGAACGCTGGAGGAGATATGTGGGGCTGAGGGGGACGTCGGCAAGCGGCGTATGCCTAAGCGCCCCTTGGTATTGGCATGCCAGCAATATGTGGCAGACCCGTCCCGTGGGCAAACACTGTGGACCTATGCGCATGTCCCGCGCGGCTATGTGGAGCGCTATCCGGGCGAGGTCACCGAGCTGATTGCCGCCCAGATCGAACGTTTTGCCCCCGGTTTTCGCGATACCATCCTGGACACCCACGCTACGAGCCCGGCCGATCTGGAGCGGTGGAACCCCAATTTGGTGGGCGGCGATATCGCCGGCGGCGCCATGACCGGGCTGCAAACCCTCCTGCGGCCACGCCTGTCGGCCCATCCGCACCGCCTCGCCCCTGGGGTATTTATGGCCTCTAGCTCCGCCGCTCCTGGCGCTGGCGTGCACGGCATGCCGGGGTGGTGGGCAGCGGAGGAAGCGCTTAGCGCGTGGAACGGCGCTGCCAAATAAAGAAGCCCGCGCCGATGAGCCACAAAGTCGCGGCGGCGCAGTACCCAGGGATGGTCGTGGTGCGGGGCAGGTAGGAACTGCCTGGGACGAGCCCGGCAACCACGGGCTCGAGGAGGAAGCCAAGGACGGCCAGATAATCGAACCAGCGGAACCGTGCCGAGGCCGCGCCGGCCAGCCCCAGTACCGGTCCAGAAATGAGAGCCAGGAAGAACCACTGGGCGTTGTACTCGAATGCCTCGCGCCAGTTATATACACCGAAAACCACGAGCAAGGCATAGTGCAGCGCCAGCATCATCACGATGATTCCCGTACCGGCCAGGAGTGCCTTGAGCCACCGACCCGGAAAATCCTTGCCCATGAGGAAGCTAAAGATTCCCCACACCATGCCCGATCCTAGGACGTTGCCTAGGTAGTTGCGCACGGAAAGGCGGAGGGGAGCGGCGCCGGTGAGTAGGGTGGCGTCGGCAAACGCGATGTGCACGGCCGCGTAGGCCACCGAAATAATGAGGCCAGCAGCAAGAATATGGCGAGACATGTGGCTCCTAGATATGAAAAACCCTCGCCACCTACAGGAGGTAGGGAGCGAGGGAACAGGCTGGGAGATTGAGCTTAGCGCCAACCCATGGTCATCAGCAGGCCGATAATGGCCAGGCCAAAGCCGATGCCGTAATTCCAAGCGCCGAGGTCTGCCATGAACGGGATGTCCTGGCCAGCGAGGTAATTGACCACCAACCACAGCAGGCCGATGACCATCAGGCCCAGCATGATGGCGACGTACCACTTCGGGGTGCCCTCAGAATTGATCTTGACGGGCGTGCGGTTGGTAGCAGAGCTCGAGGTAGGGACGGAGGAGCTCTGGGAAATCTTTGACTTCGGCATAAGATACCTTTTCTAGATTTAAAGTCTTATCTAAGTTCGTACTGAGGCCTTAGGATACCAGCAGTTATGGCTGCGGCAGAAGTGCAGCGGGGTCGAAGCTCCACAGGCGGATATCAATATTTTGATCCTTGCGCATGGTATCGCCCGGGTTCACAGACGCCCAGCCAATCTTATTGGCATCCACCAGCGCACCGGTAGGTGCCGGCTCGCCCACGACGAACTGGCCGGTCCAGCCAGCCTCCCGCAACGCGGCCTCGGCCTGGCCTTGATTCTTGCGTACCAGGTCAGGGGCCTTAAAGAGCATGCCATTGGATACCTCAACGGTAACCGGCTTGCCCTTTTCCAGCTCCGCGCCCTGATTGGAGACGCTGAGCACCGTGCCCTTTGGTTCCAAGGAATCCACCTCGCGGACGTCTACATCAAAGTCATTCGACTCGAGACGGCTCTGGGCATCCTCGACGTCCATGCCGGCGACATTGGGCACGCGCTTCTTTTCGACGCCCTTAGAAACCGTTACCCGCACCTTCGAACCCTTGGACAGCTGGGTGCCGCCGGCCGGGTCCTGCTTGATGATCTGGCCGGCTGGGGAGTCATCGTTTTCTTCCGAGACATCGGAATTGAGCACCAAGCCTGCTCCTTCGAGGGCTCGAGCGGCCTCATCCAAGGTCATGCCGGTGATATCTGGGACGTCCGTAATCTCCTTGCCAGAGGAAACGGTTAAGGTCACCGAGGCATTCTTTTGCAGCTCGGAGCCTGGGGCCGGATTAATGCGGATGGCATTATTGCGTGGAATATCCGGGTTGGCCTCCTCATTGACGGTGACCTGCAGACCCATGTCTTCCAGTTCCTTGACCACCTCGTTGCGCGGGCGGTTTTCCACCTCGGGCACGGTGATTTTGTCCTGGTGAGCCGATTGGGTCTGGCGTGGCTTATCCTCAGAATCTTGATCGTTGGAGAAGAAATCCCAGGCGAAGTAGCCCACGATGGCTACCAAGAGGGCGGCCAGGAACGCTGCCAGCCACTTCATCCAGCCGCCACCCTGATTGTCATCGTCCTCGGTGGGGCGGGTGGACTGGATTGGCGCGCGGTGCGCGGCCGCAGCTGGTGCGGCGGCACCGACCATTTCGGTAGGCTGCTCGTCTTCTTCCTCGTTGACGTGCATGCGGGCCGCAGCGGTGACCTGCCCATTGCGCAGGCGCTCCAAATCGCCGGCCATCTCCCAAGCGGACTGATAACGATCCGCCGGGTGCTTGGCCATAGCGGTAAGTACTACCGCATCGATATTGACGCGCTGGGTAGGAGTCAGCGAGGGATCCGCGATGAGCTCCGACGGCGGCGTCGGCTCTTCCTGCACATGCTGATACGCAACCGCAAAGGGGGTTTCGCCCTCAAAAGGCGTATGGCCAGTAAGCGCCTCATAGAGCACGCAGCCCAGCGCATAGACATCGGAGCGGGCATCCGCGTTCTTACCGCGGGCCTGCTCCGGGGAAAGGTACTGGGCGGTGCCGATAACGGCGGAAGTTTGCGTCATCGCCGAGGTGGAATCATCCAAGGCACGGGCGATGCCGAAGTCCATCACCTTCACCTGGCCGGTGTTGGTGAGCATAATATTTGCCGGCTTGATATCGCGGTGGATAATCCCGGCCTCGTGCGAGGCTTGCAGTGCATCCGCTACCGGTTTGAGAATATCCGCCGCTTCTTGGGCGGACAGGGCTCCGTCTTCGCGAATGATATCGCGCAGGGTGCGGCCGTTGACCCGCTCTATGACGATATATGGGATGGTTATGCCATCCAGCTCGGTTTCGCCAGTGTCATAAACCGCTACGATATTGGGGTGATTCAGCTTGCCCGAGTTCTGGGCCTCGCGGTAAAAACGCTCGCGGAAGTTGACGTCGCGCGCCATTTCTGGGCGGAGCATCTTTACCGCTACTTGGCGGCCTAGGGCGGTGTCTTCGGCAGCATAGACCTCAGACATGCCGCCGGCGCCGATGATCTCGCCTCTCCGATAGCGGTCATTGACCATCGCTTAGTCACCCTCCTGTGTAATTAGATCGGCTAAGTCTCCGGGGAGCTCGTTAGCCTGCGAGTTTACTGGAGTATCCAGCTCAGGTGTAGTTTCAACGTGCGTATCCTGCGGATTCTGTTGCGTCGGCACGGCCGGGGGCTGCTCCTGGCGGGTAGGCGAATGGCGCGTGGGTGTCTCGCGGTGAGTCGTGCGCGGGGCCTCTTCCTGATCGGATTCCTGCGGCTCGGTCTCTGTCACCGTCACCGGTGCAGGGGCCTCTTCCGTCTCTTCCTCCGGGGTGTCTTGCGGGGTGGTGGTGGGATCGCGGTACTCCGTAACCACCGAGGTCTCCGGGGTGCTAGAGGGCTCGCTTTGTCCCTCGCTATCGCCAAAGTGCTGGTAGGCGGCATAGCCCCCACCGGCCAAGGCTGCGAGGAGCAGGGTGATACCTAATCCCTTCAGGAAAGAGGAGCCGCCCTTGGACTCTTTTGTGGGGGCGGTCCCCGCGGCTGGGTGGATGGTGGTGGGTTGGGCGACATTGCCCAACATCTCCGTCGAGGCAGACGGCGATGGCTCCGGCGCGCGCTGTGCTAGCGGTGCAGACTTGGGTTGCGGAGGGCGCTTGCCTAGTCTGACTGCGGAAATAGCCAGAGTGAACTCATTGCCATCGGCGTAGCGGGTAGAGGGGTCCTTGCGCAATGCGATGCGAATGAGCTCGCGGGCTGGAGCGCTGATATTCGTCGAAAGCGGTTCTGGCTCTTGGTTGATGTGCGCCAAAGCGATGGACACGGAGGAATCTCCGGTAAAGGGACGCTTGCCTGCCAGCATTTCATAGCCGACCACGCCGAGCGAATAGACGTCGGAAGCCGGCGTGACGTCCTTGCCCTGTGCTTGCTCGGGCGATACATATTGCGCGGTACCCACCACCATGCCGGTGCGGGTCAGCGGCACGGCCGCGGCCGCCTTGGCGATGCCAAAGTCCGTGATCTTGACCTGGCCATTTTGTGTAATGAGGAGGTTGCCGGGCTTAATATCGCGGTGGACCAGCTCCATGCGGTGAATGATGGATAGGCCATGCGCCGCCTGCTCGAGGACGTCGAGAGCGAGCTCTTCTTGCAGCGTATTTTCGCGCGCCAAAAGGTCTGCGAGGGATTCGCCGCGCACATACTCCAAGGCCATGAAGCAGAACTTGCGGCCGTTATCCTCTAGCTCGCGGTAGTCATAAGTGGCCACCACGTTCTCGGACTGAATGGATTCGGCCGATTTCGCCTCGTTGCGAAAGCGCGAGAGGAACTCCTGGTTATCGGAAAATTCCGGACGCAGAACCTTGAGTGCCACCTCACGATCATTGCGGGTGTCATCGGCCAACCACACGGTGGACATTCCGCCGTGACCGATGATCCACTGCAGCTCGTAGTCGCTGCCAATCAGTGCCTGGAGATGTTCCTTATTCTCGGCGCTATTCATTACTGCTCCCCTTGGTATGCGCGCAGGATGGCGCGGCCAATTGGGCCGGAAACCTTGCCGCCCGTCGCGGACTCACCCAAGTTACCACCATTTTTCACCACGACGCCTACGGCGATATCGCGTTCCGGATCGAAGGCAACGTACCACACATGCGGGGCCAGTCCCTCGCCGTGCTCGGCGGTGCCGGTCTTGGAGGCAAAGCCATTGCCGTCATATCCGGCGGAGGAACGCTCGGAGGCGTACATCAAGTCAGTAAGCGTCGCCGCAGTTTCCTCATTAACCGCCTGGTCTGCCTTCTTCGGCTTGGTAGTGCGGACGTCTTTCATCTGGGCGTCGGTAATGCGATTGACCAGGTAGGGCTGCATGCGGGTGCCCTTATTGGCCACGGTGCCCGCCATGACGGCTGCCTGCAGCGCGGTCATGGTGACGTCGCGCTGGCCAATGGCGGACTGCGCCGTGGCCGCCCCATCCGGCAAATCGCCCAAGGTGCCGGCGGAGGTAGACACGCCGAGGTCGTAGTTCTCGCCCACGCCAAAGGCCTTGGCGTACTTGCGTAGCTCATCAGCACCGAGCTGCTCCGACATTTCCACAAACGCGGTATTGCACGACAGCGCGAAGGCGGTCTGCAGGGTTACCGCATCCTGACCATTGCACTTTTGGTTGGCGTAGTTAGTCAGCTCCGTCACCGTATCCGGCAAGGTAATGACATTGGAACCGGTCAGGGTGGAGGAAGGATCAAAGCCATTGTTAAGGCCTGCGGCGGTGGTAATGATCTTGAAAATGGAGCCAGGAGGCAAGGTCTCTGCACCGGCGTGGTTGACCAGCGGCTGTCCCTCTTGCTCCTGCAGGTTGGCCCAATTCTCCTCGGCGGAATCGCCCATCAGATCATTGGGGTTATAGCCAGGGTTGGAGGCCATGGCAAGGATCTTGCCGGTCGAAGGCTGAATGGCCACCGCAGAGCCTTCGTAGCCAGGGCCCACGAGCTGATCGTAAGCCGCCTGCTGGAGCGCAGGATCGATGGTGACCTCTACGTTGGCGCCCTGCTTCGGTTTATCGGCCAGTGCATCGAGCCAATTCTGCTTCATCAGGGAGTCATCGGTGCCATTGAGGATGTCATTTTGGGATGACTCCAACTCGGAGGCGCCAAACTGGCTCGACAGGTAACCGGTCAGGTTGCCAAAGGCCGGCGAATCAATGGGGTAGGAGCGCGAGTAGGTCTCATCCGGGTTTTGCGTAGACTGCGCCAGCACGGTATTGCCCGCAAAGATCTGGCCACGCGGGGTGGTTTGCATCTCCATAAACCCGCGCATGTTCCGCGGATTATGGGCATACTTATCTTCAGAAAAAGCCTGGATTACCGTCATATTGACCAGCAAAATGGCGGTCAAAATGATGGCGAACAGGGACACTAGACGGATGGATCGATTCATCGGTGAGCCTCCTGGACCGACGGGAACATGGAGGTATCGCTCGGAGCATTGCCCGAGGTCTCCTGCATGGGGCGACGAGCCGCGTTAGAGATCCGCAGCAGAATCGCCAACAACACGTAGTTAGCCATGAGAGAGGAACCACCGGCAGACATGAATGGCGTGGTCAGGCCGGTCATCGGCAGCAGCGCAGAGATGCCGCCGGTGACCACGAAGACCTGCACGGCCAAGGTAAGAGAAAGACCGGATGCCACCAGCTTGCCGTAGGTATCGCGGGTGCGCAGCGCGGTGCCGAAACCGCGGGTGGTCAGCATACCGAAAAGCACCAGCACGGCGGCGAGGCCGATGAGGCCAAACTCCTCACCGATTGCAGCAAGGATGTAGTCCGAGTGGGCCACCGGAACTAGTTCTGGATGCCCCTCGCCCAAGCCGCTGCCAGAGATGCCACCCGAAGACAAGCCGAATAGCGATTGGGAGAGCTGGAAACCCGTGACGTCATAGTTACCCAGCGGATCCAGGAAGTTGGAAAAGCGCTGCTGGATCTTGGAGGAAATCTGGTAAATGCCAAACCCGCCGACGCCGACGAGCACCACGCCGATGAGCAGCCAGCTCACTCGGCCAGTGGCCATGAATAGCATGCCGAGGACGGTGCTAAACAGCAGCAGTGCCGGGCCAAAGTCATTGGAAATGCCCATGATGACGATCGCGATGGCCCACACGATCAGGATGGGCGCGAGGTCACGCAGGCGCGGCAGGGAGATGCCGAGTACGCGGTAGCCTGCCACGGTAAAGAGGGAGCGCTTCTGCGTCAGCAGCATGGCGAAGAACAAGATCAACAAAATCTTGGAGAACTCGCCCGGTTGAATGGAGAAGGGCCCCAGATTTAGCCAGATGCGTGCCTCCACGTCAGGGGGCTGTGGCCATACTAGCGGCAGGGCCAGCAGGATGAGGCCGGCGGCGCCCAAGATATAGGAGTAGCGCGTCAGTGACCTGTGGTCCTTTAAAATGGCTAGGACCAGTACAAATAACACGAGTCCGACGATGGTCCACATGACCTGGCGCACGGCGAGCCCGCCTTCATTGACCAAATCTAGGCGGGCCAGCATGATGAGCCCGATGCCGTTGAGGATCGCCACGATGGGCAGCATGATCTGATCGGCATACGGCGCTAAGAAGCACATGACCAGGTGAGCAACGGTAAAGACGCCGATGAATCCGCCGATGAGATAAACCAGGTCCATCGTCAGCGCATTGTCTTGGGATAGCTCCAGGCTGACCAAAGTGATAGCGAAGACGATGGCGGATAGGATGAGCAGGCCGAGTTCGGTTCCTCGGCTAAAAAACTTTTTCACAACCTACACCTCCCGGCAGGTAACGCCAGGCTTGTTTTTCTTGGCATCCTTTTTATCTTTTTGGCTCGGTGCAGTGATACATGGCTTGAGCGCCTTATCGCCCAAATCATTGATCTGTTGCTGCACTTCGCCGAGATCACCAGTGGAGAGATGGTCGACGGCACTGCGCTCAGATTCCGGCAGGTCCGTGACCTTCAGCGGTGCGAAGTCGCCATCGCAGGGCTGGCCGGAAAAGAGCAGCGAGTTGCTGTCATTGATGCACACGTGTTGGTGCGTGGAGTGTAGTTCCTTGCCAAAGACGGAGTAGTCAGCACCCTGTTGGATGGTGACTTCCTGCGCCTCGTTGGTGGCCACGTAGTAATTATTGGACAAGAAGTTCTTCGCCCACAGGCCGGCACCAATGACCAGCGCGAGCACGATGAGCAAGGCAATGAGGACCTTCCAGCCGATCTTTCGGCCGGAAGTTTCGTCCTCCGTGTCGTCGTCGGCATGCTCGGGGCGCTCGTTCTCGCCCTCGGCCATGACGGCCGGTGGAATTACTTGCGGCTTGCGGGAGAGCTGTGCCGCCCGCGAAGCAGAAGAATCCGGGTGGGTGGGCTCTTCCGTCGGGCCGGCGAGCGCGCCCACGCGGAACGGCTCATGTTCCTTGGGCTTTTCTTCAGTTACTTCACCGATTACGACGGTGACATTATCCGGGCCGCCCGAACGGATAGCCAGGTCCACCAGGGCGGATCCGGCCTGCTCGATGCTGCCTTGACCCAGCGCGGTTTCGATGGTGGACGCGGTTACGGGGTCCGAAAGACCATCGGAACACAGCAAGATGCGGTCGCCCGGCTTGGCGTCGAGAGTAAACAGCGTTGCTTCAACCGGACGGCCCGTATAGGCCTTCAGGATGAGGGACTTTTGCGGGTGCGACGAGACGTCGCCCGGGTCCAGCTCGCCCTTGTCCACCAAGGACTGCACGTAGGTGTCGTCCTTGGTGATCTGCTTGAGCTTGCCGTCGCGCAGCAGGTAACCGCGGGAATCGCCCACGTGGCAGACGCCGAAATCCGTGCCGTTGAAGAGCATGGTGGACAGCGTGGTGCCCATGCCTTCGGTCTCTGGATGCGCCTTGACGTGGTCACTGATGGCCTCATTGGCCTGCTCGGCGGCCGCTTCCAGCAGGGCCTTGGTGTCTTCCTGGCCCGGATCTTGGTCCAAGATTTCTAGGTGGTTGACCATCAGTTCGGAGGCAACCTCGCCTGCCGCGTGGCCACCCATGCCATCGGCCAAGATCAAAAGGTGAGGACCGGCGTAGCCCGAGTCCTCGTTGTTATCGCGAATGAGGCCGCGATCGGACTTAGCAAAGAAGTTCAGCTTCAGTGTCATGCGTTCAACCTCACGGTGGTGCGGCCCAGCTTAATTTCGGAGTCCGCGCCGACTACCTCGGGTTGGTCGATGCGCACGCCATTGACAAAGGTGCCATTGCGAGATTCCAAATCCTCCACAACCCATTCGCTGCCGCGGCGGAATAGCCGGGCATGGTGGCCAGAAGAATAATCGTCGCCCGTGACAAAATCGCAGTCCGAGGCGCGGCCCAGCGTGCAATCCTCCAACGTGCCCAACTCCATATGGGAGCCCTGCAGGGGACCCTCCACGATGGACAGCTGCTTAATCGCTTCCCGACGCCGCGGTGCGCCAACCTTCTTCGACTGCTGGCGGATAGCACCGGCAGATTTATTAGTATCGCGGCGCATGGCGTTCAAGGCCACCAGGATAAAAATCCAGAGCAGAGCCAACAAGCCGATGCGAAGCGCCAGCATGATGACTGCATCCATGGCGACCTCCCTTCCTTAACTGAACTTAGTAGCTGTGCGAATCAAGACCCGTAATGCGGACCTCGATGTGGGAATGGCCCATGGTGATCACATCGCCATCGGCAAGCAACCAATTATCAATCGGCGTTTCATTCACCGTGGTGCCATTGGTGGACTGCAAATCCACCAGCACCGCGTCTTGGCCGTTCCAGGTGATCTCCGCGTGCTGGCGGGAAACACCCGTATCCGGCAGGCGCAGGTCCGCGTCATTGCTGCGGCCGATAATATTGGAGCCTTCCTGGACGTGGTACACGCGGGACGAGCCGTCCTGCAGCATCAGGTTGACTGCTGGGCCCTGCGGCTGCGGGGCGGGTTGACTATCTGGAGCAATGAAAGCGGTAGTTACTGCATCATCGGCAGTATTGTCGTGCTGCTCGGTCATCTGGTCCTCCTGACCATCAAAGTCGTGGAAAATAGCCTCAAAACCGGTCTCTTCCGTGGGCTCGTGATCAATAAACGAGGACACGCGAAGCTGACCCGTACGCAAACCAGATTCCTCCGCCACCCGCACGATCACGGGGCCCGCAAGGGACCATCCGCTATTGCGAATAAAGCGCGTCAACTGGTCTGCACAATCGGCCGGCAGGTTGCGATCCTGGGACAAGTTCTCCAAATCCTTGGAGGAGACACCTACAGTCATCACGTTCGGACTATAAAGATTGTCATCGTCGCCGCGGGCAAGATTGTCTTGTGCCTCTTGCTTCAAAAGCTCATCAATTTCCGCGGGAACGACCTTGCCGCCGAAGACAAGTGCCATGCCGTTATCAAGGCCGCGTTGCATGGCAGAGTCCAGCTTCGCCAGCTTTTCCAAAAACGCCACGAGCCATTCTCCTTTCCACCATGCAGCGATCAGTAGCGATCAGTATAGTTTGTTCACCCCCTCGAAACGTAGATGGCGACGCGAAAGTTCCCAGAATTTTCGCCGCTGCCTCCCCGAAATAGTCTATTTTTCCTGCAGATTTGTAGTTCAGTGCGTTCTTCGTGGTATCTTTATCAAGTCGCTAAGGCAACCACACCCTGCCCGGGTGGCGGAATTGGCAGACGCGCTGGCTTCAGGTGCCAGTGTTCGATAAGGACGTGCGGGTTCAAGTCCCGCCCCGGGCACCATGAGCAGTTGAACAAACTGCGACACCGGAGGTAACAAACTCGAAAGGGTTCGTGACCTCCGGTTTCTTTCTTTTTCTGAACTTTGGCGGTCGAGGATTGTAAGTGTGGGGATTTACATCCTAGCTCTCGCTCTTGCCTTTCGAATTTTTATTTCGATGGTGTCAATAAATCATCTTGCTTTTTGTCCTGATTTAACGCCCTAGCTTTGAGTTTTTGGCTTACCGACTAGGCAGTCAATCCGAGGCCTGATGATTGGTTTGTTTGGTTGACAACCTCTAGAGGTCAGATCGATGTTGTAGGAAAGCAATTACGGTCGGATTGCGCCTAGGAAGTGATTGCTAGATCAAACCTGTACTCCTTTTTGTTCGTTATGGGCGTCTAGTAAATAAGTTCCTATTTCGTCTGATCGCTGTATGAAGCGCGTGATATAGAAAAGATTCCGCATGCTTCGTCCGAGCATTCGTTCTTTTCGTAGCTCAAAGTCAGTTAAAGTGTCCTTATGAGAGGAATGTCTCAACGAGCTATTGAAGAAACAGATTTAAATCTGCACTTCAGGGCGCAAAAAATTTTAGCCTTAATCACACTGATAGCTAATATTGGAATTAGTGTCACGGGGTCTATAGTCCGCGTTACTGGCTCCGGTCTCGGCTGCAACACTTGGCCGAATTGTCATGCGGGCTCCCTTGTCCCCGTTGAGGGCGCTGCGCCGGCAATCCATCAAGCAATTGAGTTTGGCAACAGGCTATTGACTTTTATCCTAGTGGTTCTTAGCTTTTCCTTATTCATTGTTGTGCTACGTGCGAAACGCCGTATGGAGATTATCCTCCTTACTGTTTTTATTGGTTTAGGGATTGTAGCTCAGGCCATAATTGGTGGCATTACCGTTCTCCTGCAGTTACAGTGGTCAGCTGTCGCTTTGCACTTTTTGGTGTCCATCATTCTTGTATGGATTTCCGCATTGCTCTATTTGAGAGTGCAAGAGTCAGACTGGGACGAACCTTCTCTCGTTATTACCCCAGCATTGCGTGCAGGGGCATTAATCGCAGCAATCGCACTTGCTATCGTCGTCGTCACTGGAACGCTTGTGACTGGGTCTGGGCCACATGCTGGGGATGCTGAGGTTGGAGCGGAAGGACGCTTAGCTTTTGACACATTGATGTTGACTTATGTCCATGCTGGAGCTATGTATGTCTACCTCTTGATTACAGTGGTGGTAGCAATATTTTTACATAAGTCTGGAACTCCAAAGGGCATTCAACGAATCGCTAAACTTCTTATTTTGTTCATCATAATTCAGTGGGGGATCGGGGTTCTGCAAGTTTATTTGGGGGTTCCAGAGTGGGCTGTCCCATTGCATGTTTTGATGTCTACGGTTGTCGTTACATATACCGCTTTTCTATGGGGGCGGGGAAGGAGCCGTACTTTCCTCACTGAATCTTAAGGCTGGTTCCGGTTGGGTTGGTGAACCGACAATCCCTAGCTTCGTCTGTGAAAACCTAAAGACTGTCTCTTTCTTAAGCGCTGCTGCTTGGCGTGCAGGATTTTGGTCTTTTGAGCTAACGCGCGCGTGTCCGATTTTTGCCCGGAGATTGCTTCCAGCTGTTCGGGAATGTCTAGAGTCAGTAACGGTTCTGTTCAGTTGGGGTGTATCACACTGACACACCCTCTACCACGTAATCTATGACTATGGGAAAGCTGATTGGGGAGCGACATGTTTCCGTCATCCTTTTTGAAGGATTCGAGGTGTTAGACGTCTTTGGGCCGGTGGAGCTTTTGAGTCAGGTTCCGGACATACGTATAAGTTTTTTAGGAAAGAAAAAAGAGCCCGTCCAGAGCGCCCAGGGCGTACGTGTCTTGACAGATCTGCCTTACACAAACCTCGAGAATCCGGATATTCTCCTGATCCCCGGGGGTGCGGGGACGCGAACCCTAGTTCAAGACACCACCTTCCTGTCCTGGTTAAAGGAAACGGGACAGCGCGCCGAGATAGTGGCATCGGTCTGTACTGGTTCAGCCCTACTGGCAGCCGCGGGTCTCCTTAAAGGGCGCCGAGCAACGAGCAACAAGAGGGCATTCGGTTGGGTTTCTTCCTTGGATGATGATGTTGAATGGCAATCTCAAGCCCGCTGGGTAGAGGATGGAAAAATATGGACATCCTCGGGCGTTGCGGCGGGTTTGGACATGACTGCCTCGCTGATCCAGAACCTCTT
Organism: Corynebacterium sp. MSK158; assembly: GCF_030229085.1. Lineage (NCBI taxonomy): Bacteria > Bacillati > Actinomycetota > Actinomycetes > Mycobacteriales > Corynebacteriaceae > Corynebacterium > Corynebacterium sp. MSK158. The sequence goes on along the minus strand of NZ_JASPHJ010000017.1, from coordinate 8,424 downwards.
CGGTGCAGAAGCTTTTGAAGAAGCGACCACGCTAGCGGAATATCAGCCACAAACAGACAGCACTGTCGACCCCTTCGCCCATATTCATGGCCTCATCTAGTTCACCTTATAAAAAGCCCCAGCTGGCCTACCCGACCCCCGCAGACACACCTCATCCCAAGCCAGACAGTCGACGACGCCCATGATAGACCACGGCCGACGGGCAGGTGCACGAAAACGCCCGGGCAGTGGTGTTGTTCTGCATCGTGGGAGCCATCGGTGCCGCCATCGACTTCGGCACCATGCACTTCCTCGAAACCTCCGGGGAAAACGCCCTGATCGGCCGGGCAATCAGTTACATCCTGGGCAGCCTGTTCGCCTACTACGTCAATAGCTTTGTCACTTTCTCCGGCAACTGGTCCACCACCGAGAAGCTGAGGGCCTTCATCGTCTACACCGCGTGTTTGATCATGGCGGTGCTGGTCAACAAGCTTGCCCGTATCCCGCTGGCGGATTTCGAGCACACGGTTTTCCTCTCGTGGGTGATTTCGCAGGCAACAGCCACCACTCTCAACTTCATCCTGCAGAGCAAGTGGGTGTTCACCAGCGAAAACACCTCACGGTGAGCGCATTCCGCTCCGCCAAGCCCCTGCCGAGTAAGCGACAACCCGGCAAGCACCCCTCATCCTGCCCGGCAGGGCAAGGTGGGAGAAGGACTGTCGGGTTAGACGTCCATCTCGATTGAGGTGGGAGTTCCGTCCCTCTTCGTCTTGACCGTCACGGGGTGCCCTCCGAACATGTACCCGTCGTCGAACTCGACACCAACGTTTCCCCTGTGGGGAATGCTCACCACAGTCGGAGTCAGCTTGGCGTAGACGTCCTCCACTCCGAGTTTCGGGGCGGGTGTCGGCCTCCCTTCCGCCTCGGCCACTTCGTGGCGGCACCGGTTCGCGGCCGGAAGCGCTTTTTCGGCCCCCAGCATGCGCGCGTTATCGAGGTACTCCTGGGAGAGGACGTTGTTGATGAAGTTCAGCGCCGACTTGAACTTCTTCGCCATGTTCCCCTGGCCCGCGAGGAGCAGTTCCGGACCCTCGTACCACATACTGACCTTGACGCCGAGGTCGTCCGCTTTTCCCTCGAAAGTCGGGAACGTCCGGTCAAGGACCAGTTGTCCGATATTGGCCTCCAGGATCACCGGTTCGGCGGTCTTGGCCGAGAGTTCTTCCATCTCTGGGTCGGGCAGCGGGTCAAGCATTTCCCAAATGGTGACGTAGGGTTCCTTCCTGATATCGGAAAAGAAGTAGCTACCCCGCGCGCGATACACCTTGAACGGCTCCAGATCGGCGATTTCCCGCGGATCCCAGAGCGTCTTTCCCTGCCGGGTGTGAAACAGGTGCGGGTAACGCACATGGATCCTCCCGGTGGTTACTTCCCCGTCGGGAAGTAGCCGGAGAGCCACACCAGGCATAAGCATAAGTTGGAGTTTGAGCTTGTCTTTGGCGTAGTCGTCACCCACGACTCTCTTTTCCGGCACCGAGGAGACGATGAAGTGGAATTCGACTTCCTCTTCCTTAGCGCTCCTTTGCGTAACAGGGTCGTCGGGAAATTCCTCGTAAAGCGACAGCATGCGGCAATGGTAACTCACCCTACGTGCCCCCGCACCGGAATTCATGGCGGCGGGACCCGACACATGTTCGCCCCGCGCACCTCCGATCCACAGCCAGCCAGGGGGCATGACCGGGGTGTTTGTTACCGTGTGTGTATGAACCGACACATAGTGCCCGCCCTCGCCCTCGCCGCCGCCTGCACCACCGTCGGCGCCTGCTCTACCAACCAGGACACCGGGGACAGCCCCGCCACCGGGGTCTCTGCCTCCCCGACAGTCGACAAGGGCCCCGTCGACCCCCACACCACCGTCGTCGACGACACCGCCGCCCCGCAGGGCTACACCATGGACAGCATCAACCGGATGATCCAGGACCAGGAAGCCGAAAGCCCCGGCATCAACCAGGACATGGTCTCTATGGCCCAGGAAGTCACCGCCGACCCGGCCGAATGCGCCGCCTTAATCCCCACCGGCGTGACCTACATCTCCAAAATCGTTCAGAACCCCGACGCCATCGCGGCCCGCGACTTCACCAACGAGTCCACTGACGCGACACTCAGCGTCGCCGTCTCATCCGACCCGCAGCTGTTGAACCACCCCCGGGACGTGTCGGTATGCGAGTCGATCACTAGGACCCACGCTGGCGGATCCACGTCCTATACTGCGGCACCCATGGAGCTGCGCGTCGACGGCGCCGACTCCGTCACCGCCGCCGAGGTGACCCTGACGCAGTCCTCCTCCCTTTCCGGTGACAACGGCTCCGTCAGCCGCATCGCCTACGTCGAGATCGACGGGGCCACCTACACCGTCTCCGGCTCCTCCGAAGTCGCACCCGAAGATTTCACCCGCATGGTCCAGGCGCAGGCCGAGAAAATCCGCCAGCGATAACAAACCGCGGGTCATGCCCGCCCCGCTCCCCGGGCACCGGTGGCGGGCAGGAGACGTCGCCTACCGTCAGGCAAGGCTGACAGGGTCCCACACCCCAGCCGCGGTGGCAGGATCCCCGCCCAGGATGGGGTCCAAAAGGAGACCGGCGATACGCAACGCCTCACCGACATCCCTCAGGTTGTTGCGCACCCCGGTAAAGCCCGCGCCTTCGACGGGTACTCGCTTTCTCACTTCTTATCGGGCACGGTGATGCGCTGCGGCAGGGTCATCGACCGCACCCTGCACTGGGTGTTCAGGGCGGAGCTCAGGCCCACCGCCGAAACGGGCAACTCAGAGGCAATCAGGGCGATGTCGTAGAGATCGTGGTAGCGCGTCGACGCCCGCCCCGGAGGGGTCGCGCCGTGGCGTTCGTACATCGCGCACACCTTGTCGGCGAGCTGACTGGCTACAGATAGGAATGGACGGGAAAACTCGGAGGGAGAAACCGGTTTTAAGCCGGTGACTAGGTGTAGTCGTCCGGTAACTTCTATCAAACACGAGAGTAAACTTAAGTATCAGTATTGGACGGTATGGAGAGACGCACGATTAAAGTCCGGCGTTCCTACGCGCTCTTACAACCGGGGGCAATCCAAACTCGAACAGAAAAACATTGAGTTTCAATGCAATGGCTTAGTGGATACGAACTTTATTGGCACGACTACGGGAACTATCGTAGACGGTGATTAAACTTACACTGCGACTGTTAACACTAAACCGTTTAGAGAAGCATGCAAGGTTTAATAGGTAGAACTTCAGATAACAGCAACCAGGCTAGAATCTTTGTGCTCTTTGCGCGTACGGAAGCTACGTATGACGAGGAATTCGTCGGAATAGCTTTAACTAGGGAGCAGGAGCGTGCCATGGGCGAGCATGTTGATTCTTCAGATATAACCTGTTGGACTGAGCAAGTTCCCCTTCAAGGCTGGAAAGGGAAACTAAACAAGGGTCATTTCCCGAGACTTGTTTATCTCGTTTTTAGGGAAGGGTATGCGCAACATTCCTCCGTGCGCCACCAGGAAATTAGCCCAGATATACTAGCTGCGTTTACCACGCGTGAAGCAGCTCAAGCTGATGTCGTTTCTCGGCAGAAAAAGGAGCCTACATTCCTGCCGAGTGAGTTTCATATATGGGAAGTCGAATTCGGGGCTTTGACCGAAAACTTCCGTGGTTGAGGTCCAAAGCTTCCCTTCTAATGAGATCGGTCCGTCTCGCATCCTTGAAACTCAATGTATCCCGTTAGGCCAGAGCATGTACTATCTCTTTCCAGCAATCGGTATCACCGGTTACGGCATTGGAGGGGAAACTGGAAATTGAAAACACCCACGAGAAAATACCTTCACTAGGGACAGTATCGCCGTCGACCTCGCCACCAACAACCATCCTTCTGCTCAGGAAGTGACCGATTTTCGACGACAAATGAAATGTCAATCACTGAAAATGAGCACCCTTTTGCAAGAAGCAGGAATCAAAGCCAGCACAGACGAGGAGAAACCGCCCATCGGTCCAGCAGAATCCACCACGTCACGTGCTCGATCAGCCCAATCACAGGAAGTAGCGTTCTCAGGGGTGCTGCCTTTCCCTCAAACTACTTGAGCAGGTTGAACACCTATTGCTTCATCGATGAATCTCGGATCATTTACCATTAGTGTTGAGAGGTATAGTGACCTAGTGTCGATACCTAGCCGAGGTGGCCATTTTGAAAGTTCACAAGTAGATCACTGCTTCATTGGCTAATTTTCTTTTATCTCCGAATTCACCTATTGCTGCAGAACCTGCCCTGCTTTCTTCTCAACCAGTTGCCGCAGTTTGATACGGATGGAGAAAGGTCGATGGATGTCCAGCCGTCGCCCCTTAAGAGCGAGTGTGGGTAATCCAATGATGAGGAAAAGGCGAGACCGAAGGCATCGAGGGAGAACGACGGTTTAGATCATGCAGGTACATAAACCCCATTTTCGAGGCTCTGTACTGGGCGTGGAGCGAAACTGTACAGTATTAGAAAGTTGACTAGAACATGGAACTGACACCTAGAGCACAAGAATGCTTCGCGGTTGCTGCTTCAATCGCAGAACAAGTTGGTGTAGACAAAATAGGCGCCGAGCATTTGCAATTAGCCCTCCTACAAGATGAGGATTCAATTCCTTATCAAGTTCTTGACGCTGAATACGATGCTGACCTGTTTCGGAAAAACCTATCCTCCTACTTAGAAAAGGAAGGATATAAACAACCGACTAAACGCACTTCTTTTCTTCCGCGTAGAAACTAGCCGTTTCTCGAGCAAACCTGAATTGCTGCCAATCTTGTCACCAAATGCTGCACGGAAGATAAAGGCTAGGCTAATCTCCGGAATGAGAAATCGAAAGCCATTTATTGGCTCACAACATGTGCCCCATAAGCGCCATTGCGATCCGCAGAATAAGGAAAAGAGTTCTGGCGCTTTCAGAGTAAACGGTGAGCCAATTTAACATGCGATAAAATCCCACCTATTACTACCTAATGCGCCGCTCGGGAATGTGGTCTTTGATGCCTTCATTCCCAGTTTTAAAATGGGGTGAGAGGCCCGAAAAGTTGAAAACAGGCTGTTCGTCACTAACCAAATTCGAACAGGCAGTGTCGAAATGACGCATTAAGTCATAGTGCAAGATTTACGTAGAGGTATGGGTGCCTAAGACAGGTGCCCCCTCAACGAGTCCGAATGGGAAGTCTGCAACCTTTCGTGCGTGGCTGAGAATGTAGATAAACCAACCATTGATGGTGTCCCCCTCCCAGTTCGTGACCTCGCCTTGGAGGGAAGGGCGAATGCTGAAGCTGGCGTTTCAGTTGCTGAGATTAATGCTTCCATGGGCTCTAATTATGAAGAAAGCATTACGGTTAGTGAAGGATGCGACCGGGATCTGCCACGGGAAAACGATTGGTTATGTACCCTTCTGGAGACACTGTTTTCTTTGAAAAGGGAGGGTTAAAGGCACTGCCTTTATGCCTACAGGAGTTGAATGTCAGGTAGTGTCTGACTGGTAAAATTAAGACATGCGGCTAAACAAGATCTCTATTGGCGCTATTGCCTTGTCACTATTAGTTGCTGGATGTAGCGATCAAGATAGTACTTCTCAAGAAGCAGACGGAAGCAATAACGGTCTAGAGAATTTTGAATCCCGTCCGCCAGACTCCCCTGTACTCGGAAACGTTTCTGACAACGGTCAGTGCGATCCGCAAATTGTGAGTATGGATAAAGGAAAAAATACGCCGCATATTGTGTACAAAGGGCAACCTGGTGATGCCTTAACTATTAAGTACATGAGCGGAGAAAAAGTCCTACAAGAAGATAACTTTGAGCTATCTAGTACCACTACCAGCGTGCAGACTGGTGCAAATATTTATAACGGGGACTTGGATCACGTCCAAATTAATGCGCACGGGCGTGTAGGGACACCGGGGGAGTGTCGTATCGTAATTAAGTAGTTTCCACAGATAGTTCTAATAGGCTTCATCTCGAATCATTGAGAGGAACAGTCAGCTGAGACTAGATAGGTGTCTAGGTAGGCCAACGACAATTCCCCGAAAATTTACAGGCTAGGGTTTCGGTCAAACTGTCGAATGATGGTCGTGGAGCCCCCTGAGGATCAGTGTGTCCAGAGTAAGGGAAGAACGGTTTTTATTCAGACTACACCCTTCGGGTTCTGGTTATTTGAAGCTGATTTTCAAAGTTCTGTAGGGATGGGTTGGGGAACCTCGGAGTTGTCGGCCGTAGAGACTTTCAATTTCCCGCCCTCATACGCGGCTTTGCTCCCATCACTTGGTTTTGGCTGAGAGCGGGTTTTCGGCCTTTGTGCGTGCGGCCTTTTTCGCTGACGTAATTTCCTCTCTGTCGTTTCCGACTATTGGCCGCTCAAGTTTCGAAAAGCTGCCGAGGGTGTTCATCAGCAAATCCGCACGAGGATTCGGGCGTCGTTTGCAAACGGGAGATTCGCTTGCGAAAAGTATCGTTCACACGGACTTATCTTTTGGTGTGACAACCTTCCGAAAGTCAGACCCATACTACTAAGTAAAGCGCCTACAGCGATTGAGAGCCCAAAGGGCACCATGCTCACAATCGTAATCGAGTTCCAGTCACTATTTGTAGCTAATTCATCGCATTCTGGTTATTTGCTTAGGATAGCTATTTTACTGGTACATAACGAGTGACTATTCCGAAATCTGCGAGACTTTAATTTTCTTCTAATGCGCGAATAAATGTGACTTTGAGCTAGCCCTAGCGCTTGGTCTTGCTTTTAGAGTGCAAAGGAGAAACGGCGAAGATTAGTAGCTACTATCAGCCTTTTCTGAGCTTTCCGAGGCGGCCGCTTCTAAGCGGTCCTTACTTGGCGGAAGGACCGTAATTATTAACAACGGGATGGTTCCTATTAAGGGGATGAAAAATAAAAGAACCAAACTTCCGGGAAATCCTGCATCCTGTACCCTTCTAGATAGCAATGCAAAATAGGAATGAATAGAGAGTGTCCGTTTCTTTGTGTGCGGGGCTTGGTTTACAAGTAGTCCGCGAATCGGTTGGGGTAAGCCACGGCTAGTTGGTTGATGGCTTGTTTCCACCCGGTGGCTTTCGCTCCTTCAATATAGCCGTTGCATTTAATATCGCGTTTTGCTTTCTTCGCTCGCTGGGCAGCGCGCTTGTCTTCGATGTTGCAGATCATCAGCCACAGTGTCTTTAGTGCGGCAGTATCGTTTGGGAATTGACCCCGGTTACGGGTAGCTTTACGCAGTTCGGCGTTGAGCGATTCGATGGAGTTGGTGGTGTAGAGCACTCGCCTGGCCGCTGGTGGGAACTGCAGAAACGGCTCGAACCGCTCCCATGCATCCCGCCAGACTTTGACCGACTGGGGATATTTCCGGCCAAGTTCACTGGCGTCGAAAGCATCCAGGCTGTCACGTGCGGTGTCCTCGTTAGCGGCTGTGTAGACCTCACGCAGTGCGCGGGAGACTGCTTTGCGGTCCTGGTAGGACACCCACCGGTTCGCAGCCCGAATCAGGTGCACGATACAGGTCTGCACCATGGAATTCGGTCAGGTTGTCTCCACAGCTTCCGGCAGGCCTTTGAGCCCGTCGCAGCACACGATGAACACGTCTTGGACACCGCGGTTGGCCAGATCTGCACACACCGATGCCCAGAATGCGGTGCCTTCATTGTCAGCGATCCACAATCCCAGGATGTGCTTGATGCCGTCCATGTCGACACCAACCGCCATGTAGCAAGCCTTGTTGACCACGCGGTGGCCGTCACGGATCTTGACGCGTAGCGCGTCGAGGAAGAGCACCGGGTAAAAATCGTCGAGCTGGCGGTTTTGCCAGATCATGACCTCGTCCAAGACCGCATCGGTAATGGTGCTGATCGTATCCGGGCTCATATCCACACCAAGGGTGGTTGCGAGATGGTGCTGAATATCGCACACGGTCATCCCACCGGCGTACAGCGAGATAATCATGTCGTCGAGCTCTGTGAGCCGACGTGCACCCTTGGGCACCATCCGAGGAGTAAACGTGCCGGCACGATCCCTGGCAACGGTCACTTCAACCGCGCCGTAGCCAGAATTGACGGTCTTGGTGTAGGCCCTGTTACGGTGATTGCTGCTCTGTGCGGTTTCCACCTGCGCTTTGGCCTTGCGGTCGCAATGGCTATAGCCCAAATGCGCATCCATCTCCGCTTTAAGACCAGCGTTGATCGATGCCTGCAGCAGGCCTTTGACCAGCTCGCTTGCATCATCAGCAGAAGTCGACAGCTTGCTGATCAAGCTGGCGATTTCAGGGTTTTCCATCAGCTTCTCGCTGATCTCGTTGACCCTTGTCGGTCATGGTTTTTCTTCGGTGACACTGTAGTCATTATCGGTGAAACTCCTTCTAGATCAGAGCCTCACACACAAACT
>NZ_JASPHJ010000016.1:0-37635 GCF_030229085.1 Corynebacterium sp. MSK158 | reverse complement strand
GATGCAATATCGAAATCAGACCCTTGAAGCCCTAACCGCCTAGAATTAAACCAGTCCAACTTTCGGGGGCCAGTTCACCACGCGGATTTTGGGGCTTATTTGATCGAAACGTGCTCGCTACCCCTGGGCGCTAGAATGAAGGTCATGCGTCCTGAGCTTTCTTCTTATACCCATCTTGCCTCCGGCAAGGTCCGCGATATCTACGATGTAGACGAGAACACCCTGTTGATGGTGGTCTCGGACCGCATCTCCGCCTACGACCACGCCCTAGAGCCGGCCATCCCGGACAAGGGCTGCGTGCTGACCGCGACCTCGAAGTTCTTCTTCGACTCCATCGATTTCCCCAATCACCTCGCCGGCCCGCTCGACGATGAGCGCATCCCCGCCGAGTGCCTCGGTCGCGCGATGGTGGTCAAGAAGCTAGATATGCTGCCCTTCGAGTGCGTGGCCCGCGGCTTCCTCACCGGTTCCGGCCTGAAGGAGTACAAGGCCAACGGCACCGTGTGCGGCATCGAGCTGCCGGAGGGCCTGGTTGAGGCTTCCCGCCTGCCCGAGCCCATCTTCACCCCTGCCACCAAGGCGGAACAAGGCGAGCACGATGAGAACGTCTCCTTCGACTTCGTGGTGGACAAGCTGGGCGTCGAGCGCGCCGAGGAGCTGCGCGCGGCCACCCTCCGCATCTACTCCGAGGCCGCCGCGCTCGCGGAGGAGAAGGGCATCATCCTCGCTGATACCAAGTTCGAGTTCGGCCTGGACAAGGACGGCACCCTCGTGCTGGCCGATGAGGTCCTGACACCTGATTCCTCCCGCTACTGGCCGGCCGATTCTTACGTGGAGGGCGAGGTCCAGCCGTCCTTCGACAAGCAATACGTGCGCAATTGGCTGACTTCCGACGCCTCCGGGTGGGATCAAGCCGCCGACGGCACCCCTCCCCAGCTTCCCGATGACGTCGTTTCCGCCACCCGCCTGCGCTATATCGAGGCCTATGAGCGGCTTTCCGGCGAGCGCTTCGCGGACTTCCTCTCGCCCGAGGCCTAGCTCTCGCTCTACGGGGCGCCACGCGTACAGTGGGGCGGCATGAGCAATGAGAATCTTTCCGCCCCCGTGGCTGCCGTCCACCCCGTGACCCGTTCCTTCCACGGACGCGAGTTCGTGGATAATTACGAGTGGCTGCGCGATAAGGAATCCCAGGAAACCCTGGATTACCTCAACGCAGAAAATGATTACACCAAGGCGAAGACCGCGCACTTGGATGAGATGACGGAGAATATCTTCCAGGAGATTAAGTCCCGCATCAAGCAAACTGATATGTCCGTGCCTTCTCGTCGCGGCGATTACTGGTACTACGGCCGCACCGAAGAGGGCAAGAGCTACGGCTACTCCTGCCGCCTCCCGGTAGAGGAGGGCGCCGATCCATGGACGGCCCCGGTTATCCCAGAGGAGGGCCCCCCGGAAGGCGAGGAGATCATCCTCGACGCCAACGCGCTGGCCGAGGGCAAGGACTTCTTTGCCCTCGGTGCCGCCTCCATCTCTGATTCCGGCCGCTACCTGGCCTATTCCGTGGACTTCGCAGGCGACGAGCGCTTCGAGCTCTACATCAAGGACTTGGAAAGCGGCGCGCTTCTCGACGACCACCTCAAGGGCATCTTCTACGGCGCCACCTGGGCCGGCGACGGCTATATCTTTTACACGACCGTCGACGAGGCATGGCGCCCTGACGCCATCTGGCGACATAAGGTTGGCACCGCGCAGTCCGAAGACGTGCGGGTATTCAAGGAAGACGACGAGCACTTCAACGTCGGCATCGGCAGCGCTCGCTCCGATAAGTACCTCTTCCTTGGTGTGAGCTCCAAGGTGACCTCTGAGGTGTGGGTCCTCGAAGAAGACAACCCCGAGGGTGAATTCCGCCTGCTGTGGGAGCGCGAATCTGGTGTGGACTACGACGTCGATCACGCCGTCGTTAAGGGCGAGGACTACTGGATCGTCACCCACAACGCCACCGGCCCCAATTTCGAGGTCGGCTATACCAAGGCCAAAGATGGGCTGCCCACCCTACGTGACCTGCCGGCGCTCTTGCCGCACGAGGAAACCACCCGCATCGAGGGCGTGGACACCTACCGCGATCAGATTGTGGTGGGCTACCGCCGCGGCGGCATCGGCCGTGCCGCCATCATGCGCGTGAATGACGGCTTCAGCAAATTCGAGGAGCTCAACTTCGACGAAGAACTCTTCACCGTGTCCGTATCCGGCAACCCCGAGTGGGACGCACCGGTGCTGCGCGTGAGCTACGTGTCTTTCACCCAGCCCTCCCAGCTCTTTGATTACCGCGTGGATACCGGCGAATTTACCCTGCTCAAGGAGCAGGAGGTTCCCGGCGGTTATAACCCGGATGACTACGTGGCCTACCGCATGTGGACCACGGCTGCCGACGGCACCGACATCCCCGTATCCATTGTTCACCGCGCCGACCTCGACCGCACCCAGCCGAATCCGACCCTGCTCTATGGTTACGGTTCTTATGAGGTCAGCGTGGATCCGGCCTTCTCCGTTACCCGCCTGTCTCTTATGGATCGCGGCATGATCTTCGCCGTGGCCCATGTCCGCGGTGGCGGCGAGATGGGCCGCACCTGGTACGACGACGGAAAGATGCTCAAGAAGAAGAACACTTTCACCGATTTCATCGCTGTCGCCGATGACCTCATCGCCCGCGGCGTGACCACCGCGGATCAGATGGTGGCCGAGGGCGGCTCAGCCGGTGGCATGCTCATGGGCGCGATTGCCAACATGGCCCCGGATCGCTTCACCGCTATCCAGGCCGTCGTGCCGTTCGTGGACCCGCTGACCTCCATCCTCATGCCGGAGCTTCCACTCACAGTCCCCGAATGGGAGGAGTGGGGCGACCCGTACCACGATCCTGAGGTTTATGACTACATGAAGTCCTACTCACCGTACGAAAACATCGAGGCCAAGGACTACCCGGACATTCTGGCTATCACCTCGCTCAATGACACTCGCGTACTCTACGTTGAGCCGGCCAAGTGGATCGCCCAGCTGCGAACGACGGCCACCGGCGGCGAGTTCTTGCTCAAGACCGAAATGGCCGCAGGCCATGGCGGCGTGTCCGGTCGCTATGAAAAGTGGCGCCAGAATGCCTTCGAATACGCGTGGACCATCAACAAGGCCACCGGCTTGGAGAAGTAAAACCCGGATAGGGGGCCAACGCGCGAATCCTGAATTCCTGTGCGATAATTTTCCTTATGAATGGCCACCTTCTGGTATCTATCTCCAGCATCTTTGATGACACACGGAAGCAGGCTAGCCGGCTCCTCTCGATCCTTGATCGGGAGGAGATTCCTGTTTCCCTGCTGATTGCCCCGCATATCGACGGCAACTGGCATCTCGCCAAAGACAAAGACACCAAGAAGTGGCTCCAAGACCAAGCCGATGCCGGCCGCGTTCTTATCCTGAACGGTTTCGATCGATCGGTGCAGGGCCGCCGCGCGGAATTCGCCAACCTCGATTCGCACGAGGCGAAGCTGCGCCTCGCCGGAGCTACCCGCCAGATGGCCAAGATCGGCTTCGAGCCCACCATCTTCGCGCCCCCACGCTGGCGCATGTCGCCCGGTACCTTGCAGGTCTTGCCGCAGTTCAAGTTTGAGGTAGCCGCCTCTACCCGCGGTATTCTCCAGATAAATTCTGGTAAGTTCCACCAGGCCCGCAACCTTTCTTTTGGTGAAGGCTTTGGTTCTGCCAAGTGGTGGCGCAAGAACATTATTCGCGCTGCTGAGCGCTCTGCTCAACGCGGTAACACCGTCCGCCTTTCGGTTTCCGGACGCAACCTGGATGACCGCAAAGTAATCAATGATTTTGTCAAAGCCGCCGACCGGGCCATCAACGCCGGCGCGACCCCTGCCGATTACGGCGCTTATCTGCCTAGATAGTCCGCGCATTCCCTCGCCAGAGGCTCCGCGGAAATAAGTGCAGCTTCGCGATTTTCGTCCATATAAACGCCCATTTCCGTCGACGGTTGCGGTGGTTTATATGGACGAAAGTCGTGAAATGACAAAAGGGCCCCGCCGCTAGGGAGTCTTCCTCCGAAGCATGCGGGGCTAGGGCTAATGGGTAATTAGCGCTGCAGGCTAGTGATGAAGTTCTTCACTTCCTTTGGGAGCATGACCCAGATGGGGGCCGGGATGGCCTTCTGGAGGTTGCCGGTTACGGCAAGGAAACCAGGGATGGCGACAAGGCCGGCGATGGCCGCGATGGCGGCGGCGATGCCTGCTCCCACGGAGCTGGTGCTGGAGCTAGAGCCGGAGGCAGGCTTATTCGGCTTTTCAGAAGGGTTCTCGGAGGGCTTGTCCTCTGGCTTACCTGGTTCATCGGAAGGCTTGTCTGAAGGGGTATCCGGCTGGCTGGCGGAGTCGTCCGCGCCGAGGGTGAAGCCGACCTTGACCGGGTCGTGGTCGGAGGCGCGGAATGGGGAGTCATCGTAGAAGTCCACGATGTTGTAGTTGCGGCGGGAGTATTCGAAGGCGACGGGTTCGTCGGCGTTGATGTTCCAGACTTGGGCGTCGTCAAGCGTGCCGGTGGCAACCTTGTTGGCCAGCACGTGATCGAGGGTGCCGAGCAGGCCGGAGAACTGGTAGGAGGGGTCAGCCTCGTACTTTTCGGCAGGGACGGTGAAACCATCGTTGCGGAAGACATCGAGTGCGGTCTCGTGGGTGTAGGTATTGAAATCACCCAGGGCGAATAGCGGCTTGTCCTTCCAGTCCTCCTGCTTGTGCAGGGCATCGAGGACGGCCTGGGCCTGTGCGTTGCGGACGTTCGGGTTATTGCCTTGGCCGTCGCCGGCATCGGCGTCGCCCTTGGCTACCGAGCCCTTGGACTTGAAGTGGTTGGCCACGGCAACGAAGGATTCCTCGCCCTCCTTCAGCGGCTGGAATTCCTGAGCGAGCGGTTCGCGGGCGGTGCCGGTGAAGCGATCATCCTGGAAGATGCGGGATTCGCCGACGGGCTTGACCACATCCTTGTGGTAGATGAACGCGGTGCGGATAACATCCGGGGAGTCCGGTACGGCGTCCTCGGAAGGGGAGGGGACGAAGGCCCACTTGTCAGAGCCGGCGGCCTCGTTGAGCTTTTCCGTCAGGTGCTTGAGGGCCTTATCGCGCTGGGCGAAGTCACCGGTGACGGCGTAGCCATCTTCGATTTCGGAAAGGCCGATGACGTCGGCATCGAGGCCGTTGATGGCGGCGACAATTTTGCGCTCCTGGTCTTCCAGCGCGGATTGGGTATAGGCGCCGCGGGTCTTGCCGCGGTTGACGGTGACCTTATTGCCCTCGCGGTCGGTGTAGGCGCTGCCGCCAAATTCCTCGCCCAAGGAGGTGAAGTAGTTCAGCACATTGAAGGCGCCGATGGTGTACTCGCCCTTGACGTCATCGATGGCGTGGAGCTCGGCCGCGCGGGAGTCCTCCCAAGAGATGGGCAGGTCTGCGCCCTTGGTGTTGCCGGTGACTGGGGTGGTGGGTTGGAAGCGCCACTGGTCGTGGGAGAAGCCCACGATGACGGGGTGCTGGAAGGACACGGTATCGGTGGTGCGCAGAGACTTGATGGTCTGGGCATCATCCTGGGCGATATAAGGCAGTGGGGTGTTCTGGTCGGTCTTGAGATAGTCGCGGGTGCGGCCATCGTCCAGGGTGACCAGCTTTTCGGCGTTGTCCTTGGTGAGCTTCTGGATATCGGAGTTGGGATCCGTGGAGGGGGAGAAGATATCGGAAGGCTGGCGGAAGGCTTCCTTGCCCGGGGCGAGGCCGACCTCGCCGTACTGGTTGAGCGAGTAGTTATTGGTCACGGTGTGCTCGCCTGGCTGGATGAGCATGTGCTCGAAGGGCTCGCGGGCCTCGGTGCCATCGGGAAGCTGGTCCACCTTGAGTGGGGTGACCTTCTCCAGCGGGGTATCGAGCTGCGTGACCGCGGAGGCGGTGAGCTGGGTGGAGCCATAGAACTCGGAGACCTTGCCGGTGACCTCGACGGAATCTTCCAGGGCAGGGTACTGATCGGCCGGCTTATCGCCCATGTAGACAAAGATGGCCTGGGAAGCATCGGTGGCCTCGGCGCCAGTACCTCCGGTCTGAATGGTGAAGCCATTGAGTCCGCCTTCGGACCACACGCCGGTGACGACGCCCCCGGTGGCCACGGTCTGGTCCTTGAGCGGAGATTCGGCGCCGGTGCCCTGGATATCCGCGATGGCAGTGACGCCCTCGGGGGCCGGTTGCTCGGGCTCGGCCGGTTCCTCAGGCTGCGGGGCGGGGGCCTCGTTGCCGGAGTTGGTCGGGGTAGGGGTGCCGGTGGTGAAGTCGGCGGCGTTGTTATCGGTATCGGTGCCCTCGGCGTCGCGGGAGGCGGACTTGGCATTGGACAGGCCAGCAGCGGCGGTACCTTCCTTGAGGGAAGCGGCGCCGTAGCCGATGGCATCGATGGGGGTACCGGTGGCGTCGGCAAGCTGCACGGAGCCCTTGGAGCCGGACATGTTGAGGTTGCCCTCGGCGTCTGGAGTAGGCAGGGCCTCGCCCGCGCCATTGCCGGCCGCGCCCTGCACCAGGAAGTAGCCGTGCGGGGCGATGGTGCCGGAAAGCTCCACCTTGCCGCCGGTATTGCCGGAGGCGGAGAAGTACTCCACGGTGTAGCCGGTCAGGTCAATCGGGGCATCGGTGGGGTTATAGAGCTCGATGAAGTCATGCGTGAAGGCAGCACCCTTATTGCCGCCGCCCCCGTAGACCTCGGAGATGACTGCGGCGGAGCCATCGGTGGCGGCCGTGGCGGTAGGAACGGCAAGGGCGGCAGAGGACAAGGCGGTGGCAAGTGCCAGCGCGCCCAGGCGGCGAGAAGACATAGATTCAACCTTAAAAAGAGAGCGACAGTGTGCGTCGTCTATTAGTAGAGCACCGCGCCGGGCCAGGCTGGAGCGCACGCCGAAGTTTGCCAGAGCGTCGTTTGGGGTTCACGTAGAGTTTGCTCAACCGGGGTGAAACCCACACTGCGGGGGTGAGTCTAGGTAAAAGGCGGGGGTGCCAACTAAACTAAGCCGCGCAGACCAAAGCCCCATACAGTAAGGCAAATATTTCATGGCTCGTGTAGTTGTCAATGTCATGCCCAAGGCGGAAATTCTGGATCCGCAGGGCCAAGCCGTCGTCCGCGCGCTGGGTCGCATCGGGGTATCCGGTGTCAGCGATGTGCGCCAGGGAAAGCGCTTCGAGCTCGAGGTCGATGACTCCGTCACCGCAGAGGACTTGGAGAAGGTAGCCGCCACGCTGCTGGCCAATACCGTCATCGAGGACTACGAGGTTGTTGGGCTGGAGGTCAAGTAAGTGACCGCCACAATCGGAGTAATCACTTTCCCCGGAACCCTGGATGATGTGGATGCCGCTCGCGCTGCCCGCACCGCCGGCGCAGAGGTGAAAAGCCTCTGGCACGCAGATACCGATCTGCACGGCGTGGATGCGGTAGTAGTGCCGGGCGGTTTTTCTTATGGTGACTACCTGCGCTCGGGCGCGATTTCCGCGCTCGCGCCGGTGATGCAGTCCGTTATTGATCGTGCCAAGCAAGGCATGCCGGTGCTTGGCATCTGCAATGGCTTCCAGATCCTTACCGAAGCGGGCCTGCTGCCAGGCGCGCTGACCCGCAATAAGGGCCTGCACTTCCACTGCACCGATACCTACCTTGAGGTGGCCAATTCCACCACCGCGTGGACCAGCGAGTTTGAGCAGGGCCAGAAGATCCTGGTGCCGGCCAAGCACGGCGAGGGCCGCTTCCAGGCCGGCGATGATGATATCGCTCGCATCGAGGGCGAGGGCCGCGTGGTCTTCCGCTATACCGATAATTACAACGGTTCCGTCAACGGCATCGCCGGAGTGAGCGATGAGTCCGGCCGCATTGTGGGCCTCATGCCGCACCCCGAGCACGCCATTGACACGCTAACCGGCCCATCCACCGACGGACTGGGACTTTTCGTATCCGCCATCAAGACCGTCGCCCAGGCGCCGGCGGTTTAAGGAGGCCATTTTCATGACCGTTCATAATGACACCGTAGAAAAGGCACAGTCCACCCCGGACGAGCAGCAGCCCTACGCGGAACTCGGCCTGAAAGATGACGAGTACCAGCGCATCCACGATATCCTGGGCCGCCGCCCCACCGATGCGGAGCTGACCATGTACTCCGTCATGTGGTCCGAGCACTGCTCCTATAAGTCTTCCAAGACGCACCTGCGTTACTTTGGTGAGACCATGACCGAGGAGATGGGGGAGAAGATCCTTGCCGGCATTGGTGAGAACGCCGGCGTGGTGGACATCGGAGACGGCAATGCGGTGACCTTCCGCGTGGAGTCCCACAACCACCCCTCCTATGTGGAGCCTTACCAGGGTGCGGCCACTGGCGTGGGCGGCATCGTCCGCGACATTATGGCCATGGGCGCTCGCCCGATTGCCGTGATGGACCAGCTGCGCTTTGGCCCTGCCGACGCCCCCGATACCAAGCGCGTCCTGCCCGGCGTTGTTTCCGGTATTGGTGGCTACGGCAACTCCCTGGGCCTGCCCAATATTGGCGGCGAGACCGTCTTTGATGAGACCTATGCGGGTAACCCGCTGGTCAACGCCCTGTGCGTGGGCACCCTCAAGGTCGATGATCTCAAGCTGGCCTTTGCGTCCGGCAAGGGAAACAAGGTCATGCTCTTCGGCTCCCGCACCGGTCTGGATGGCATCGGCGGCGTGTCCGTGCTGGCTTCCGATACCTTCGAGGACGGCGCCGAGCGCAAGCTGCCGGCCGTGCAGGTGGGCGACCCCTTCGCCGAGAAGGTCCTCATCGAGTGCTGCCTGGACCTCTACCACGCCGGCGTGGTCGTAGGCATTCAGGACTTGGGCGGCGCGGGCCTGGCCTGCGCTACCTCCGAGCTGGCTGCCTCCGGCGATGGAGGCATGGAGGTCAACCTCGATAACGTGCCGCTGCGCGCGCAGAATATGACCGCGGCCGAGATCCTCGCCTCCGAGTCCCAGGAGCGCATGTGCGCCGTTGTGGCTCCGGAGAACGTAGCCAAGTTCCGCGAAATCTGCGAGCACTGGGACGTCACCTGTGCGGAGATCGGCGAGGTCACCGAGGGTAACCACCTGGTCATCCGCCACCAGGGAGAGGTCGTCGTGGATGCCCCAGCCGGCACCATTGCGGATGAGGCTCCGGAGTATGACCGCCCGTATGCCCGCCCGGAGTGGCAGGACGAGCTGCAGAAGTACCAGGGCACCGACAAGCGCGGCCTGGTTGAGGCCCTGCAGAAGCTCGTGTCCTCCCCGGCGCTGTGCTCGCGCGATTTCATCATGAACCAGTATGACCGCTACGTGCGCGGCAATACCGTCCAGTCCCACCACGCGGACGCCGGCGTCCTGCGCATCGATGAGGAGACCGGCCGCGGCGTGGCCGTTTCTGCCGATGCGTCCGGCCGTTACACCAAGCTGGATCCGAATATGGGCGCCCGCCTCGCGCTGGCTGAGGCCTACCGCAACGTCGCCGTCACCGGCGCCAAGCCCGTCGCGATCACCAACTGCCTGAACTACGGCTCCCCGGAGAACCCCGACGTGATGTGGCAGTTCCGCGAGTCTGTGCATGGGCTTGCCGACGCCGCCGTGGAGCTTTCCATTCCCGTCTCCGGCGGCAACGTCTCCTTCTACAACCAGACCGGCGAAGAGCCGATCCTGCCCACCCCTGTGGTGGGCGTGCTGGGCGTTATCGATGACGTACACAAGGCCATCGGCAACGAGCTGGGTACCGTAGACGAGAAGGAAGTGCTCATCGCCCTGGGTGAAACCAAGGACGAGTTCGGCGGCTCCATCTGGCAGCAGGTCAGCGCCGATACCTCCGATGCTTCCTCTCTCAATGGCTTGCCGCCGCAGGTAGATATGGCCAACGAGAAGCGCCTTGCCGAGTTCTTCCACGGCAATGAGCTGCTCACCGCCGCACACGATATCTCTGAGGGCGGCCTCGCCGTCACCGCCTTTGAGATGGCAAAGCGCGCCGGTGCTACTGCCGACGGCGCCGGCCTCGGCCTCAACCTGGACCTCGCCGCGGTCCACGAGGACGAGTTCGTCGCCGCCTTCTCCGAGTCCGCCTCCCGCGTGCTCGTGGCCACCACCGCCGACCGCGCCGACCAGGTCCTCGCCCGCGCCGGCGAGCTGGGCATCCCAGCCGCCATCGTTGGCGAGACCACCGAAACCGGCGCCCTCACCCTCGGCGGCGAGTCCGTCGCCATCTCCCAGCTGGTCGCCGCCTGGTCCGCCACTCTGCCGGATCTCTTCGACCACGCCGTGGGCGCTAACTCCGTAGTGGAGTAAACCGCTCCGCACTCTCACCGCACAACGACGCGGAAACGCGAAAAGCCCAGCTTCGGCTGGGCTTTTCTCTTTACTTGATAATGAAGGCTCCTAGTTGTCTTCCTCCACCCATTCTTCGATTCGTTCAAAGATTGCATCAGCTAACGCATCATTGTGGAAGCGAGAGAACATGGTTGTCCCCTTTCGCAGTTGCCCCAGCGCTAATTCGCGTGCAGCAAGGCAAATATCGTCGTGTGTGAGGAGCTCACTCACCACGAAATCTCCAAATAGTTGAACGGATTTAACGCGCCCAGCCGAGCGGTAATTGTCAGTTGAGAAAACGTAGTCTGCGAATCGCGACTTAGGCTCATAAGTATGCGCAACATTTAGTACCGTATATGGCCACCATTCTTCTTCCTTGGATTCACGGTAAAGTCCTAGAAAGAGAACCTCTACATTGTTTACGCTCAGTGTTGCTAGTCGGCGGTTGAGCGCGGTCTTGTTTGTCGAGGGCAGTGCAGTTACGGTCCACGTCTTGCCCTCTGTTTCCTGCGGCCATGGGATTACAAAGGCTACGTAGGAAGCAAGACAATCTAGAATCGTTTGAAATTCTGGTTGCTCAGCAAGTTCATTAAACCGCTTAATTGATGCACGTCGTCGTTTGGCCAATCTTCCCCGGGAACCGATTTGTACGTCGTCTTCATCTTCGGGACTAATGTCTAGCCACTTGGCTTGGACTTGTTGGTCTACGAGTACGTCTAGTGGAGAGTCTCCTAGGGGTTGGGATAGAAGAGTCTTATTTCGCAGGTGGATTCCGGATTCTCGTCGTCGTTGTATCTCTTCGAACTCGGCGGAGTCGAGGTCCTTTGAAGGAAGTTCACAAAAGTTGATGGCGACAATGTCTCTGTGCTTTCTTCGGTGGGAACCGAGACGGGTCAAGAAGTTAACGGATTGTCCAACGTACTGCTCTCCGTTGGAAAACTCTAGGACGTAAATTCCGCAGGCATTATCTAGTTGCAAGACAGCCGAGGGCGCCAAATCTGACGTAAACTTCCACCGTTTGAATCGCAGGGTGTCCATTGACTAGCTCCTTAAAAATGAAGTGGTCGCGAATTTATCACGGCCGCTACAATTAAAGAGCCTAGTTTGATGGGGACCGCTGTAGAACCGAAGGAACTACCCCGTTGGGCCAATTCACACCAGTGTTTAATCACCATCAATGATGGCCCTTTAACGGCCGCCCACTACAAGTACTAAGTGCACAGGCCAATTTCCCCTTCTTTCGGTAGGCAAACTTCAGGGATCTTTTCTTGAAGGCCTCTGCCTGCGCCCGTACACTTACGGTATCGTAAGTTATCCGTTGCGGGTCAGTAGAAGGGGAGTGCCGTCGTGGCACAGATTCATGCGAATAGTACGCCGGGGCCGGGCCTTGTCCAGCGCACTTACTGGATGGCCGACCGCGGACCGAGGCCGCTAAGCCGTGGTTGGGGGCATGCGATTGCAGCATTGCTGTCGGTGATTGCCTCCACCGTGCTCATTACCTTCGCGTGGATGACGCTGAAGTGGTGGCAGGGGCTAGGTGTGACCGTGTACGGAGTGGGGCTGGTGGGGCTCTTTGGGGTCTCGGCGCTCTACCACCGCTACCCGTGGGCGAGTGCGCGTGCCGTGCAATGGTGGCGGCGGGCGGACCACGCGACCATCTCGGTGTTCATTGCGGCAACGTATACGCCGCTGTGCCTTATTGTGCTTTCGCCGGTGCAAGCGGCGTGGATGCTGGCAGTCGCTTGGGGTGGAGCCGTCTTGGGCGTGGTGCTCAACTTGGTGTGGATCAACCACCCGCGCTGGCTGGACGTGGTGGTCTACCTAGCGCTGGGCTGGCTGGTGCTGCCGCTTTTACCCACGCTGTGGACGCAAGCCGGCGCGGCCGTCGTCTGGCTGCTCTTCGCCGGCGGCGTGGTCTACTCGCTCGGCGCGCTGGTCTATGGCTTTAAGTGGCCAGGCCGCAACGCACGCTACTACGGCTACCACGAGCACTTCCACACCGCGACCATCGCGGCGGCGGTGGTGCACCTTGTAGCGGTGTGGATGGTCGTGGTTCAGGGGGCTGCTTAGTCGGCAGCAGGGAAGAGCTCCGCGGGATCGGTGTCAGTGCTGATTGCAGCGGCAAGAAGCATACGTGCTTGGGGAGCGCGCAGGGTGCCGGAGGAGATAACGCCGGCGTCGGCAAGCGTGGCACCGCCACCGGCACCGCCGTAGATGCCCTCCACTGGACCGTGATCCACGCGGGTGGTGAGCACAACCGGAACCTTCTTGGCCGCGGCCTTAGCGGCTTGGGCTAG
This sequence comes from Corynebacterium sp. MSK158, assembly GCF_030229085.1. Lineage (NCBI taxonomy): Bacteria > Bacillati > Actinomycetota > Actinomycetes > Mycobacteriales > Corynebacteriaceae > Corynebacterium > Corynebacterium sp. MSK158. Next base: position 24,946 of record NZ_JASPHJ010000016.1, on the reverse strand, counting down.
CTCATCGCCGATATTGCCGGCGCCCATTCCCTCAATCACGATGCCTTCGGCGCCGCTGTCCAAGGAGCGCTGGATAAGGTCGGCAGGCGCGCCGGGGTAGGCGGCGATGATATCGACGCGGGTATTGCCCAGCGGCTGATGTTTCAGGGCCTTTGGGCGCTTAGGCTGCTTCTTGCCATTGTTATTGGCAAAGCCATCGGCCTTGGTCGTATCGGACTTAAAAGCGCCGCGGGCGGGGATGACGTGGTTCGCAAAGGCAATGAAGGTACCACGGCCCTTGCTGGAAGGGTCAGTTACGGTCTTGACCGCGAGCGCCAAATTGTCCGGACCATCCGGATCCGGGTCATCAAAGGGGCGCATCGCGCCGGTAAGGGCTACCGGCTTATCGCTGTCTTGGAAGGTATCGACGGCGATGGCGGTCTCTTCCATGGAATCGGTGCCGTGGGTGACCACTACGCCATCGACATCATCGCGCTGTAGTTCCTTATTTACGGCCTCGATAATGGTATCGGTATCGTCCAAGGTCATCGCGGAAGAATCCAACTTGGCAATGTCTTTGACCTCTAGCGTGAGCTTGTCCTTGTCAAAGGTGCCGGAGAGGGGCTCCACCAGCTTGGAGCCGGTAACGGTGGGAACCACCGCACCAGCTTTATCGTGCGTGCTGGCAATAGTGCCGCCGGTGGAAAGGACCACCACGTGGCCCTCGGCAGTGGCGTGTGGGCCCTCGCTTTCCGCTGTGGAGGCCTCGGTGGTTTCTTCCGTGGTTGCGGATGCGGCGCTGGTCGCGCTGTGTGGCGCGGAGGACTCGGGCGCCGCGGCCGAAGTCTCCTCCTTTGGGTGGCTATCCGGATTCTGGCAGGAAGCCAAAAGGCAAGCGGAAGCGACTAGAGCAAGGCCGGCACGGGCCGAGCGGCGCATTGTTGAGGTGTGCATAGTCCCTCGTTTCTGTGTGTGGGAGGCGAAAGCGGGCGGCGGGAATTGTCGGCCGCATATACGTCCATCTAACGCAGAAAGGCGGGGAGCCCGCTGCCATTATGGACTTGCTAACACCGAAACGAGGGGAGAGCGGCTAGTCGATGTGCTGATTCGACGGCGCCACCACTAGCGGCTTCGGCGAGTACTTGGCGCGCAGCCCGCGCAGGAGGGTGGCGTGCTCGGCCAGGCGCTTGTCTTCCTCGGTATGCGGGTGGAAGGGGCGGGCTACCTGCGGCTGGCCATCGTGGTCCAGGGCGATATAGGCCACGGTGGCATGAATGGCGGTCTGCAGGTTATCGCGGCCGCCGCGAGGGTTGCCGGAGCGGACGTGGATGGACATCTGCATGGAGCGGGTATCGGTGCGCATCATGCGAGCGTCGACCTCGATGAGATCACCGATGGAAATAGGCCTGTAGAAGCGGATGCCGCCGGCGTAGACGGCCACGGTGCGCTCGGCGGACCACTCCATGGTGCAAGCTGCACCGGCCTCATCGATCCACTGCATGGCGGTGCCGCCGTGGACCTTGCCACCCCAGTTGACGTCGGTGGGCTTGGCCAGGAAGCGGTTGACCATGCGCGGGGCGTCGGAAGGCCCATCATAGGTTTGCTTTTCCATCTCTTCCTCGATGGCCTGGCGCAGCTCAATGCGGGACTTGGCGGCTTCTTCTACGCGGCGTTGCTCGTCGGTCTCCGGCACAAAGGAAGGCACAGGGGTGGATTTGCCGGTCGCTGGGTCCTTAGCCACGAAAATGACCAGGCAATCGCAGGCGCGGGTAAAAATGCCTTCGCGCGGGTCGGCAGAGAGCACTTCGTTGACGATGTGCATGGAGGAACGGCCGGTCATGGCGATGCGGGAGCGAACCTCCACGATGTGCCCGGAAGGGATCGGCCGGGTGAAGTGGATATGGCCCACGTATGCGGTCACGCAGTACTGGCCGGACCACTGCACGGCGCAGGCATAGGCAGCCTTATCAATCCATTCCAGGACGCGGCCGCCGCTGATGCCGGTGGCGCCGGCCATGGTGACGTCGGTTGGCGATGCCATAAAGCGCAGCGTCAGCGCCGGCGATTTCTGATTTTCCGCAACGGAAGGCGTAGGTGACATAAACAACAAGATAACAGTAGCTATGATGTAGCTATGAAAAAGCCCGTCGATCCCGCAGCCACCCGCGCGGCCGTCATGGCCATCAAAGACTGGATTGCCGCCCCGGCGGAGCACGATAAGCCTGGTAGGGCCCTGCTTGCCGACGCCGTCCGTCGCACCGCCCGCACCCTCGAGGCCGACGCGCCGGGCCATTCCGTGGAGCTGCGCGTACCCCCATTTGTTGCGGTGCAGTGCATTGAAGGCCCCCGCCATACCCGCGGCACCCCACCCAATGTGGTGGAGACTGACCCGGAAACCTGGCTGCGTCTTGCCACCGGATTGGCGGACTGGGAAGAGGCCGTAAACACTGGTCGCGTCGATGCTTCCGGCTCCCGCGCAGGCGAAATTGCGCAGTGGTTGCCGCTTATTCCGTTAGTTTCCGGCGGCGCGACAGGCTAATATAAACGCCGTGATAGAAGTACATACTCCTAGTATCACCAATCTTGACGATCAGAATGAGCAGGAGCCCCGCGAAGAGTGCGGCGTCTATGGCGTTTGGGCTCCCGGGGAGGAAGTCTCCAAGCTGACCTACTTTGGTCTCTTCGCCCTGCAGCACCGTGGCCAGGAGGCTGCCGGCATTGCGGTGGGCGATGATGACCGCATCGTCGTCTTCAAGGACATGGGCCTCGTGGCCAATATCTTTGATGAGTCCACCCTGTCTGCCCTCCAAGGAAACGTGGCGGTGGGCCACACGCGCTATTCCACCGCCGGCGGCAAGGAATGGTCCAATGTCCAGCCGATGTTTTCTACCTCCTCCACCGGGGTAGACATCGCCCTTGGACACAACGGCAACCTGGTCAACTACCTGGAGCTGCGCGAGGAGGCCGTGCAGCGCGGCTTGATTAAGCCGCACGAGGAGTCCGTATCTGACTCCATGTGCTTGTCTATGCTGCTTGCCGACGGCGTAGATGAAGACACCTCCGTCTTCGACTCCGCCCGTGACTTGCTCCCGCGCGTGAAGGGCGCATTTTGCCTGACCTTTACCGATGGTCACACCATGTACGCCGCGCGCGACCCGCACGGCGTGCGCCCGCTGGTCCTCGGCCGCTTGGCCAAGGGCTGGGTGGTGGCCTCCGAGACCTGTGCGCTCGATATCTGCGGCGCTCAGTTCATCCGCGAAATTGAACCCGGCGAGCTCGTCGCCATCGATGAGGCTGGCATCCGATCCGTGAACTTTGCGCCAGCCAAGCGCCACGGCTGTGTCTTCGAGTACGTCTACTTGGCCCGCCCGGATAGCGATATCAAGGGCCGCTCCGTCAACGCCTCCCGCGTGGACATCGGCCGCCGCTTGGCCCGCGAATACCCGGCCGAGGGCGCGGACCTGGTCATCCCGGTTCCCGAATCCGGCAACCCGGCCGCCGTGGGCTATGCCCGCGAATCCGGCATCACCTTCGCCCACGGCTTGGTCAAAAACGCTTATGTGGGCCGCACCTTCATCCAGCCCACCCAGACCCTGCGCCAGCTGGGCATCCGCTTGAAGCTTAACCCGCTGCGTGAAGTCATTAACGGCAAGAAGCTCGTCGTGGTGGATGATTCCATCGTCCGCGGCAATACCCAGCGCGCGCTCATCCGCATGCTGCGCGAGGCCGGCGCCGCCGAGGTGCACGTGCGCATCGCCTCCCCGCCAGTGAAGTGGCCGTGCTTCTACGGCATCGACTTCGCCTCCCCGGGCGAGCTGATCGCCAACGCCAGCCCCTCCGACGATCCGGAAACCGTCTGCGCCACTATCTGTGACACCATCGGCGCCGATTCCCTGGGCTTTGTCTCTATCGAGGAGATGGTGGCCGCCACCGAGCAGCCCCGTTCCGAGCTGTGTACCGCCTGCTTCTCGGGCGAGTACCCACTCGGCCTGCCCGCCGGAAACTCCAATGCAGACGCCGTGCGCACCCTGCTCGGCACCGAATAACAAAGGACACCTGAAACCATGAGTGACAATACTTACGCAGCAGCCGGCGTCAGCATCGAAGAGGGCGACCGTGCCGTGGAACTTTTCGCCCCGCACGCTAAGCGTGCCACCCGCCCTGAGGTTCTGGGCGGTCTTGGCGGCTTTGCCGGCCTGTTCAAGCTCGGCGATTACAAGGAGCCCATCTTGGCCGCCGGTTCCGACGGCGTCGGCACCAAGTTGGCCGTGGCCCAGGCCATGGATAAGCACGACACCATCGGCATCGACCTCGTCGCCATGTGCGTGGACGACCTCGTTGTGTGTGGCGCGGAGCCACTCTTCCTGCAGGACTACATTGCCGTGGGAAAGGTCGTGCCGGAAAAGGTAGCCGAGGTAGTCAAGGGCATCGCCGAGGGCTGCGTGCAGGCCGGCGCCGCGCTGCTGGGCGGCGAGACCGCCGAGCACCCCGGCATGATGGAAGAAAATGAATACGATGTCTCCGCCACCGCGGTCGGCGTCGTTGAGGCCGATGGGGTACTCGGCCCAGACAAGGTCCGTGATGGCGACGTACTCATCGCCATGGGCTCTTCCGGCCTACACTCCAATGGCTACTCCCTGGCCCGCCACGTCCTGCTGGAGCAGGCTGGCATGCCACTCGACGGCCACGTGGAAGAGCTTGGCCGCCCCCTCGGCGAGGAGCTGCTGGAGCCCACCCGCATTTACGCCAAGGACTGCCTGGCTTTGGCTAGCGAGTGCTCCGTATCCACCTTCTGCCATGTCACCGGTGGTGGACTGGCTGGCAACCTCGAGCGCGTCATTCCAGAAGGCCTAGCGGCCGATATTAACCGCGCCACCTGGACCCCGGGCCAGATCTTCAAGCTCATCTCCTCGGTGGGCAAGGTCGAGATGGCAGAAATGGAGAAGACCTTCAACATGGGTGTCGGCATGATTGCCGTAGTCAATCCTGAAGACCGTGACCGTGCCCTGGCAATGCTTACCGCACGCCACATCGATGCGTGGGAGCTGGGCATCGTCCGCTCCGCTTCCGGCGAGGAGCCGCGCGTGGTCATGCACGGCGAGCACCAAAACTTCTAGCAGGGCCTGCCGCCCTGCCAGGGGAGGGTATGAGGAAGGGCCCTAGGAGATTTCCTAGGGCCCTTGAGCTATCCGGCGGCGAGCGGAAGATTAGCGTTCGTCGCGGTCGGCATCATCCCATTCGTCGACGTAGTCGGCGTATGGGTCATCCTCTTCATAATCGCGGGAGTCACCCTCTTGCTGTGCGGCGAGTTCCCGTTGCAGGGACTCGATATCCATCTCGGGTGAGTTGTACTTGAGCTGGCGTGCAACTTTGGTCTGCTTTGCCTTTGCGCGTCCGCGTCCCATGTGCATGACCCCCTTGGGTTAGTAGGGCGCGCCAGGGATTCTTGGGCGCCCCATCGACTTGTCTATTGAGTATCTTCCTGTAAGACACAATAGCCTGTGTGACGAAAAAATTCCGCACCGCCCCCTAGCTAGTGGGAGATTTAGCGCCCGCGCAGCCGGTTTACTGCCTCGCGCCCAGCCTTGGGGCCCTCATCCTCGGGGATGGAGGAGGGATCGATAGACGCCGCGGTATCGCCCGCTTCTAGGGCGCCGACGTCCAGCGCAGAGCGCTTCACTAGACCTAGGGCGATGGGGCCGAAATCGCAGTCATCCACAATCGTGCCGATGCGGCCTACCTTACGTCCATTGAAAGTAATGTCATCGCCCACATTTGGACGTTGTGGCGCGGAGCCGTCGAGGTGCAGCTGCACCAATAGGCGAGGGGAGCGGCCCAGATTTTCTACGCGCGCCACCGTTTCTTGGCCGCGGTAGCAGCCCTTATTGAGGTGAACGTGGGCCGGGTTATCCACGCTGCGGCTGATCCACTGCGGCACCTCGTGGGGGATGGACTTATTATCCAGATCCGCTGCCAGCTCCGGCTCGCGGGCGCGGACGCGCTCGGCGGTAAACGCCATGAGCCCCGCTAGCCGTGCACCGGATTCCTCCAGGTGTTTCGTTGCCTCGACCAAGGATTCGCGCGGAATGCCAAGGTCAACGCGCTTAATTCCCGTCCATTGAACCTGGCGGGAAAACTCCACCATGGGTGGAAGCGAAACATCGGCCTCACCCAGAAGAGTGAGGATGGCGATATCGGCTTCCTCTACGTTTACCTCGGACCAAAAGACCATCATGGTGAGGAACTTAAAGAGGGAGTCGAATTGCGCCGCGGGGACGTCGATAAGAAAGGCATTGTCGGTCCGCACGATATCCATGTGGTGGAGGATATGGCCTTGGATGTCTAGGTCGAGAGCGCCGGCGGTGAAACCCACGGGGGCGTCGTCAAGCTTCTGTGAAAGCAGATTATTTAGAAACTCGGCGGCGTCCTTGCCGCTCACGCGAATGACGCGGCGCTGGGAGCGGTCAATGACGATGGTGCCGCCATCGGCGGCCCGTTGCTCACCCAGCGGATTGCCATAGTGCCAGGCCACGCCCTGGGCATCGAGTACGGTCGCGTCCTGGTGCTCCGCGGCACCGGCGCGCTGCAGAAGAGGCGAAGAATAACTCACAACTACCGATGGTAGGGCATAATCAAAAGTATGAAGTTTTCGCCGCGAAAAGAGCCGGTCATCTACGTTGTGGAGCCCTTTGGAGGGTCGGTACGCAGGCACATGCCCGCGCTGCCTCTTATCTACGCAGATGATGCCGCGGTCACCCGCGGCGATGGCATCTTTGAATCCCTGCTCGTACGCGGAGGCAAAGCCGCTAACCTGCAGCGCCACGCGCAGCGCTTCTGCGATTCAGCCCGCACGATGAACCTGCCGGAGCCGCCCATGGACAAGTGGGAAGAAGCCACCCGGCTCGCCATCGCGGACTTCTGCGGGGACGAGCAAGGCGATGCTAAATGCACGTGGACCTATACCCGCGGGCGCGCCTCCACGGGGCGGCCGAGCGCGTGGGTTGTTGTGCAGCCGATCGAGGACAAGGTGCTAGAGCAACGCGCCCACGGTGTCGCCGTCATGACGAGCCCGCGCCTGTGGCACGTGGCGGAGGAATTGCCCGCCAAGACACTCAATTACGCGGCCACCATGGCGATGCTGCGCATGGCGCGGGAGAAGGGCTTCGAGGACCTTATCCTCACCGATCCGGACACCGGAGAAATCCTCGAGGGGGCGACCTCAACCGTGGTGGCCGTCAAGGGCGAGAAACTGCGCACTGCGGTCGGCCGCGGGATCCTGCCCGGCACCACGCAAGCGGCGCTCTTCGCCCACGCCAAAGAGAAAGGCTATCGCTGCAAGGCCAAGCCGCTGACCGTGGAGTATCTGGAAAAGGCGGACTCGGTGTGGCTGGTGTCCTCGGTGCGCGTTGCCGCGCGCGTAACTAGGCTCAATGATAAAAAATTAAAGGCCCCGGACAACGTGGACGTCATCCGAGACCTTATTGATGCAGCTCTTGGGGCTTAGCCGGCGATGCGGGTGAGCTCCGCGGACATGTAGGGGCGCATGTCGCCATCAACCATGCGCTCGTCTACCCAGCCCAGGTTGTTATTGGGCATGAGGCCGTACATGCGCTTGCCTGGGCCCAAGTTCTTCGGACCGGTTTCCGTGACCATGGTGGAGGCGGATTCCAGCTGCCATGCGCGGTCATTGAAGGGTTCGCCGTAGAAGATTTCCACGATGCCGGTAGAAGAGGTGTAGGTGACCTCGATTTCATCCTTTTCCGAGATACGCCAGAAGCCAGTCTCGCGCACAGACGGGCCTTCCGGCTTGCCTTCGGTATCGATCTTCCAGGTACGGGAGCTAAAGGTCAGGTAGTTTTCGCCATCGTGAGCGATGACCAGCTGCTGGCCAAAGGTGTACTCCTGACCCTTCGTATCGTGGGCCTGGCCCTCGCCCTGCCAGACGCCAACAAGGGGGAGTAGACCCAGCAGGCCGTCGTGCAGCGACGGGCCCTGGCGCAGGTTCGCGGTATCGTCCGGTACCGGGGTATCGCCCAGCTCGAGAGCGGGGATATTGCGGCTAGCGGCGTCCTTCCACTGCTCGGCAGCCTGGTTCACGGCATCGTTGCCATTGAGTTTTCCAGGATCATTCTCCGGGTGGGAAGCCGCGGTGGTTTCGATGTTTTCAGGGGTGGTTTCATTATTATTTTCGCTCATGGGCGTCCAGCCTAGTCGTGCACCCGCCTTTTTAACTACTAGACTTGGGCCTCGTGCATGCATTGATGATCTCGAATCCCAACTCGACCTCACAAACCAACGCCCTCTTCCGCCAAATCGTTCCCTGCCTACAAGCGGTAGAGGGCCTGCACCTCAAAGTGAAATTTACGCATTACCCTGGCCACGCCGAAGAGATGGTCAGGGGAATGACGAGGGATGACTATGACGTCATCATTGCCGTGGGCGGGGACGGAACCGTCAACGAGGTAGTCAACGGGCTACTCGGCCCGGCTGATGAGCAGCGCCCCGATCCTCAGTCCATTCCGGCGCTGGCCGTAATTCCTACCGGCTCCGCCAATGTCTTTGTGCGCGCCCTAGGATTTCCCAACACCCCGGTGGAGGCTACCCATGTGCTGGCGCGCATGCTCGACCGGGATCTGCGCCGCACCATCTACCTAGGAACGTGGAACGAGCGGTGGTTTGCCGTCAATGCTGGCTTCGGTTTGGACGCAGACGTGTTGGCGCGAGTGGATCGTGCCCGCGAGCAAGGTTTTGCCGCCACCCCGCTGCGCTACCTCAACGTCGCCATTCGGGCCTGGAGCCGTGCGCGGAAGAACCCACCGCATATTGCGGTGACGGCCGAGTCCAGTGATGGCGAGCGGCTGCACAAGAATGATGTGCCGCTGATGTTTACCTCAAATACCAATCCGTGGACATTCTTGGGCCCGCTGCCGGTGGTGACAAATCCGCGCAACTCCTTTGATGAGGGCCTTGCCCTCTTTGGGCTGGAGGAGTTTAGCGGGCTCGGCGGCGTCGTCGGCCTGCTGCACCTCTTCGGTGCCGATAAGCGCGGATGGCTCAATAAGCTCACCAAAGAAAAGACGGTGGCCTTCGACGACGCCATGCGGGTAGAGCTAGTCTGCCGCGAACCGCAGCGCTTCCAAGCCGATGGAGAATCGGAGGGGCGCTTTGACGCGGTTACCTTGGCCTCCGTGAAGGATGCCATTGAGGTATTCGCCCCGCAGGATAGGCGGGAGGCCCATCAGCGCACGATGAAGGAAGTTCTCCGGGACTTTATTCGTCTGCGCTAGTCTGCGGCGCGGGGCCGACCCGGTGCTTGGTATCGGCGGCCTTCTTTTCCGCCTCTTCCACGGCTTTTTGCTCCGAGCCTTCAATCTCTAGCGGGGAGAGCTGGGCCAGCTGCACCTTAATATTGCGGCGCTGTACCTCGAAGGAAATGGTGCCGCCCTGCATCTTTACCGCGGTCGCTTGGGCCGGAAGCGGTAGCTGCCGGGTATCGAAGTTGAGGGAAAAGGCCTTTTGCAGGCGCTCATCGTCCGTGTCATAGACCTGCATGCGAAACTCCGGACCAACCAGGCGGAGGGTGACCTTGGCGGTGGACTTGTGGGCGTCGCCAGGCAGGGTGCCCGTTAGCTCTGCTTCTGCAGAGGTGCCACCGGAGGGGGAAATATCGTCCGGGTTGGCAATCGAGAGATCGGTAATTCCCAATAGGCGGCCCAGCGCCACACCATCCAAGGAAATGCCGCGCGAGTAGGTGGAGACGGGCGCGCCCTCAATATCTCCATTCATTACCTGTTCTGGGGTGACGGTGATATCGCGCAGTACGGTCGAAGCATTGACCATGCCCAGCTTGGGCACCTCCACGTCCAGCGCCTTGACCTCGAGATAAGGGATTTCCTTCGAGGCCGCCGCCCACACGTAGGGGGTGCCGCCGATGAAGACATCCGGCGTATTATCTAGCCGCGAATTGGCTTTCACGGCTTGCGCCACCTTGTGTTCCGTGTGCATAGCCACGCAGGCATCCGCCACCCAGACCGCAAGGAGCACACACACCACGAGGAGGACGTGCACGATGCGCCGGTCAATCTTTAGAACACTCACCCTTTCATTCTTACCCTACGTATTCTGGGCCCTATGACTAGCAATGCCTTTAAGATTACGGAAGAAAACCTGCCGGACGCCCCGGAGCTGGCTCGCCGCGTAGAAGCGCTGGCTGAGCAGGCTGAACGCCAGGATGGGATGGCGCCGCTGTCGGAGCAATACCTCAACGGTCTTAATGATTCCCGTTTGAAGCACCGCCACCTGGTGGCCTGGGTAGGGGAGGAACCGTGCGGCGTAGCCGGTTTGGAAGGGTCCACCGCCGAGCTATTCATTGCTCCCGACTTCCGCGGGCAGGGCTATGGTGCCGCGCTTTACGACGCCGCCGCTAAGACCCCCAACCTCCACGCCTGGGCCCACGGGAACCTGCCGGCGGCACAGGCGCTCGCGCACTCCCGCGACCTACAGGTCACCCGCAAGCTGGTGGTCATGGGTATCGGGGGAGAAGAGCTCGCAGCGGCCGCCCGCCCCGAAGGCTTGCCACTGACCGCCTTGAATTACACCGAGGCGGTGGATAAGTGGGGCAAGGACTTTGTGGAAGAGCAGTGGCTCAAGGTCAATAACGAGGCCTTTTCCTGGCATCCCGAGCAGGCCGGCTGGGATCTCGATCGCCTGCATCGCGGCATGGAGGCAGACTGGTTCGACCCCGCAGACCTGCTTTTCCTGTGGGATACGGCAGATGAGCCGGCTCTGGCCGGCTTCCACTGGACCAAGTGGCATGCGGAGGAAACTCCGGGCTTCGGTGAGGTCTACGTGGTGGGCTTGGCGGAAGGTTACCGCGGTAAGAAGTTGGGCGGTCCGCTGCTGCAGATTGGCCTGCGCCGCATGGTGGAAAAGGGAGCTCAGCGGGTAATTCTTTATGTAGAAGCGGATAATGATCCGGCGCTGAAGGCGTACGAGCGCCTAGGCTTTGAGGTTGATGAAGAACACGTCGTATGGGGCGTGTGTGACTAACGTCATGGGGCGCAGGACGTTTGTTCACCCAGTGTTTACCTCTTGGCACCCTTTTGGTCAGATCCTGCGGATAGCTTTACACCCTGTGAGTTAACCGCACCTGTGCGCCTGCATCTCGCCCCAGAAGGCGGAGCGGGATGCAGGAAATATCTCTCTAGGAGATGCGGTTTCCTCGGACAATCAATCTCTGATCTGCACCGGAAAGGGTTTTCCCGTGATTCGCAACTTCAAGCGCACTGCCGCAATCTTCGGCATCGTAGCCGCAACCTCCACCGCTCTCGTAGCTTGCTCTGAGGAGTCTGGCTCCTCCTCCGACTCCGCTGGCGGCGAGGACGTCTCCGGCGAGCTCGTCGGCGACGGCGCATCCTCCCAGCAGAACGCAATGTCCTACTTCCAGACCGCGTTCTCCGAGGATCACCCTGACGCTTCCCTGTCCTACAACGCTTCCGGTTCCGGCGCCGGCGTTGAGGCCTTCACCAATGGCCAGGCTGACTTCGCTGGTTCTGACTCCGCTCTGAAGGAAGACGAGGGTGAGGTCGAGGCTGCCGCTAAGCGTTGCGATGGCAACGAGGCATGGCACCTGCCAACCACCATCGGTCCGGTTGCAATTGCCTACAACCTGGGTGACACCGAGATCAACCTCTCCACCGAAACCCTGGGCAAGATCTTCAAGGGCGAAATCAAGAAGTGGAACGACAAGGCCATCGCTGCTGACAACGAGGGCACCGACCTGCCGGACAAGGACATCACCGTCATCTTCCGTTCTGACGAGTCCGGTACCTCCGCAAACTTCCAGAAGTTCCTGAAGGCCGCTACCGGTGACTGGGACTCCGAGGGCAAGCAGTTCCCAGACGCTGTTGGTGAGGGTGCTAACGGCTCCTCCGGCGTTGCTGACCAGGTTGCAAGCATCGATGGTGCTATCACCTACGTCGAGGCCGGCTTCGCAGACCAGAAGGAAGGCGAGGGCGTCAAGAAGGCCAAGATCGACTTCGGCCACGGCCCGGTTGAGCTGTCCACCGAGTCCGTCAACAAGGCTCTGGAGAACCTGGAGTTCAAGAAGACCGACTCCGAGCACAACATGGTTGTTGACTCCGAGGCACTGTTCTCCTCCGACAACGAGGGTGCATACCCGCTCATCCTGACCACCTACAACATCGTTTGCTCCAAGGGCTACGATGAGGAGACCTCCAAGCTGGTCAAGTCCTTCTTCACCACCGTCCTGGATCACCAGGATGACCAGCTGGCTGAGCAGGGCTTCATCCCGGTCGAGGGTGCTCACCTGGACAAGCTGAAGGCTGCTGTTGACGCTCTGCAGTAAGCGCTAAAGCTGCAAAAGCTTAATACCTCCCGCCCCCACTGCCGCACACAATTCGCGCTTTGGGGGCGCAGGTATGTAACGATATTTTCCATTTTTAACGCTGAAAAGGATGATTAACAGTCTCATGGCAGACAATAATCTCACCACGGCTCCAGAGCAGACGGGTGCAAACGCCACCTCTGCCGAGCGAGTCTCCAACAGCGGACACGACGAGGTAGCTACCACCAGCTCCAATAGCGGCGTTAAGCGCCCGGGTGACCGTATCTTCGAATTCCTGTCCACTGCTTCGGCAACCCTCATCACCGTTATGATTGCCGCCATTGCCGCCTTCCTGCTGTGGCGTGCGGTTCCCGCCCTAGGCGTTAACGACGGCGGCATCATGGGCTTCTTCACCTATGGCGGACGATGGGAGACCACCGATACCTCTGCGATGAAGTTCGGTATCCCGACCATGTTCGGTACCACCGTTCTCATCTCCGTCTTCGCCCTCCTGCTGGCTATGCCGGTGGCCCTGGCCATCGCTATCTTCCTGTCCAACTACGCGCCTGCCCGCTTGGTTAAGCCGCTCGGCTTCCTTGTGGACATGCTCGCTGCAGTTCCGTCCATCGTTTACGGCCTGTGGGGTTGGCAGGTTCTTGGCCCGGCACTGTCCGGCTTCTACTCCTGGATGGAATCCTGGGCGGGTGACTTCTTCCTGTTCCACGTCTTCGATAACTCGCCGTCGTTTGCAACCGGCCGCAACCTGTTTACTGGTGGCATCGTGCTTGCCGTGATGATTCTGCCGATCATCGCTGCTACCGCGCGCGAGGTCTTCGTGCAGACCCCTCCAGGCCAGGTGGAATCCGCCCTGGCTCTGGGCGCTACCCGCTGGGAAGTTATCCGCATGACCGTTCTGCCATTCGGCATGTCCGGCTACATCGCCGGCTCTATGCTCGGCCTGGGCCGTGCACTGGGTGAGACCATGGCGCTGTACATGGTTGTATCCCCGCTGATTGACTTCCGCTTCTCGCTTTTCGACGGCGGCACGACCTTCGCCACGGCCATCGCCCTGGCATCTGCCGAGTTCGGTAACGAGATGCGCGCTGGTGCATACATCGCCGCCGGCCTCATGCTGTTCTTGCTGACCTTCGTGGTCAACGCAATCGCCCGCGCCATCGTGAAGAGTAAGTAAGGAGGGGAGGATCAATGACTACGACTACTAATGCCAAGCCTGCCTCCCAAGGCGGCGCGACCTTCCTGGACATCTCCGGCTCCCGCAAGATGACCAATAACATCGCCACCGCGGTGGTCTGGGGCGCAATGATTCTGGCCATGGTTCCGCTGGTATGGGTTCTGTGGGAACTCATCGCCCGCGGCAGTGGCGTCATCCTCAACCCTGAGTGGTGGACCGCTTCCCAGCGCGGCATCATGAATAGCTCTTCTGGTGGCGGTGCCGCTCACGCCATCGTGGGTACCTTTGTCCAGACCATTCTGGCCTCCATTATCTCTATTCCGATCGGCATCTTTACCGCCATCTACTTGGTGGAGTACTCCAAGGGCGGCTGGCTCGGCCGCATCACCACCTTCATGGTGGACATCCTGTCCGGTGTGCCTTCCATCGTTGCGGCCCTGTTCATCTTCGCCATGTGGATCACTCTGTTCGGCTTCGGCCGCTCCGGCTTCGCCGTGGCGCTGTCCCTGGTGCTGCTGATGATTCCGATTGTGGTGCGCAATACCGAAGAGATGCTACGCGTGGTCCCCATGGATCTGCGTGAGGCGTCCTACGCACTCGGCGTTCCGAAGTGGAAGACCATCGCCCGCATCGTTCTGCCTACCGCACTGTCCGGCATCGTCACCGGCATCATGCTGGCGATTGCTCGCGTGATGGGTGAGTCCTCGCCGGTGCTGGTCTTGGTTGGTTCCTCCTCCGTCATCAACTGGGATGCCTTCAAGGGCTCTCAGTCCTCGCTCCCGCTGATGATGCTGGATATGTATAAGGCCGGCGCACAGCCCGCCGTACTGGACAAGCTCTGGGGAGCAGCGTTGACGCTGGTTATCCTCATCGCCGTCCTCAACATTGCGGCCCGCATCGTTTCCGCGAAGTTCTCGGTTAAGAAGTAAACGCCGTACCACTCGATTCCGCCATACACTTGCTAGAGGAGAAACTCCCAAATGTCTAAGCTCGCGCTCAATGACGTGAACATTTTTTACGGCGACTTCCACGCCGTGCAGAACGTGAACATGCAGATCCCGGCCCAGGCCGTGACCGCATTCATCGGCCCTTCCGGCTGTGGTAAGTCCACCGTGCTGCGCACCATCAACCGTATGCACGAGGTTATCCCTGGCGCCTCCGTGAAGGGTGAAATCCTGCTGGATGGCACCAATATCTACGGACCGAAGGTTGACCCGGTATCCGTACGCAACACCATCGGCATGGTCTTCCAGAAGGCAAACCCATTTCCCACGATGTCCATCGAGGACAATGTGGTGGCAGGCCTGAAGCTGTCCGGTGAAAAGAACAAGAAGAAGCTCAAGGAAGTTGCGGAGAAGTCCCTGCGTGGCGCCAACCTGTGGGATGAGGTTAAGGATCGCTTGGACAAGCCAGGCGGTGGCCTCTCCGGTGGTCAGCAGCAGCGTCTGTGCATCGCCCGCGCTATCGCCGTGGAGCCAGAGGTATTGCTCATGGACGAGCCTTGTTCCGCACTGGACCCGATTTCCACCCTCGCCGTGGAGGACCTCATCCATGAGCTGAAGGAAAACTTCACCATCGTTATTGTGACCCACAACATGCAGCAGGCAGCCCGCGTGTCCGATAAGACCGGCTTCTTCTCCCTAGAAGCAACCGGTAAGCCGGGCCACCTGGTGGAGTTTGACGACACCACCAAGATCTTCGAGAATCCTTCTCAGAAGGAGACCGAGGATTACATCTCTGGCCGCTTTGGCTAAAGAGTAAGAGAGATTGTCCGAGAGAAAGGGGGCCGGTTTGAACCGGCCCCCTTCTTTGACGCTTAAATCCGTCTAACGGCGAAACTGACGCTCGAGTTCTGCCATCCGTGCTTCAAATTCGGCGTCCTTTTTGTCCTCCTCTAGCTTCTTGGCGTAGACATTGGGCAAGAGACCCGTGGTCAGATAGATGATGTGGCCGGCCACGGAGACGCAGTGGTCCGCATAGCGCTCGTAGTAGCGCGTAATTTGTGAGGTCTCAACGGCTTCGCGCACGCTGCCTTCCCATTCGCGCTGAGTCAGGATGCGCAGAATATGGGAGTTGATATCATCCACTGCATCATCGTCGGCACGGAGGTTGACGGACAAATCCGCATCAGGGGTGACGAGGATATCGTGCAGCACCGACCCCATTTCTTCAGTGAGGCGGTACATCTCCTCGAAGTAGCCGATGTAATTCGCCGGTATCACGGCGTCAGGGTGGCGGCGGCGCGCGGAGTCTGCGATGTGCTGGGAAAGCCGGCCCATGCGGTAGAGATCCTCCACGATATAAATCGAGGAGACCACCTGACGGAGGTCCTGCGCCATGGGGTTTTCCAGCGCCAAAAGTGTTACAGCACGCTCAGAGCACCTAACGCGGATCTCGTCTAGCTCCTCAGTCATGGTGAGGGCATCTTCCGCGGAGTCCAAGGCGCCTTGCAGTAGTGCCTGCGAAGCCTTATCCAAGATGGTGCGCACGGTATCGCACATCACGATGAGGTCATGGGAGAAGTTATCTAAGTGTTCCCTGTAGGCGGCACGCATGCCAAAGATAATAGCGAAAACTTTTCGTCTTTGCGCAACTTAAGAAGGGTTTAAATGCACGATTCCTGTATGTCTTTAGCTGCTCTTATATTGCTGTCAGGCTATCCGCCGGAATTCATAATGTCCGCAGCAACGGGAACGCAATCATCCTCGGGATCGTCGAGCCAACCATCCGGCAATGCCACCTTGGATGGCGAGCCCTGACGGCCGCGGGCCCCGTCGGCGTCGGCAGCCAGGGCATCGGACTCTGCCCAAGGTGCAAGGAGCTCACGCAAGGCATCGAGGGAATTGACCTTGGCTAAGCCCGCGCGGACCTGGCCACCAACCGGGAAACCACGCAGGTACCAACCGATGTGCTTGCGGATATCGCGGGAAGCATTGTCCTCGCCATCGTGCTCCGCCAGTAGCTCCGCGTGGCGGAGGATTACCTGGGTCACCTCGCCCAGGGTAGGCTCTGCCGGAATGGACTCGCCGCGCAGTGCGGCGCCGAGCTCGGCAAAGAGCCACGGGCGGCCGAGGCAGCCGCGGCCTACCTGCACGCCGTCGCAGCCGGTTTGTTCCATCATGCGGCGGGCATCCTCGGCACGGAAGATATCGCCATTGCCCAGCACTGGTACGCCGGTATCTGCCAGATGCTCTTTGAGGCGCGCGATTTCGTCCCATCGTGCTTCACCGGAGTAGCGCTGAGCGGCGGTACGGCCGTGCAGGGTAACGGCGGCGGCACCGGACTCGACGGCGATGCGCCCGGCGTCGAGATGCGTATGGTGCTCGTCATCGATGCCCACACGCATCTTTACCGTGACCGGGATATTGGTGCCCTCTGTGGCCTTGACCGCAGCCGAGACGATATTGCCAAAGAGGCGTCGCTTATAAGGCAGCGCGGAACCGCCGCCGCGGCGGGTCACCTTGGGAACCGGGCAACCAAAGTTCATATCGATGTGGTCCGCGAGGTTTTCGTCGACGATCATCTTCGCGGCTTTATAGGTATATTCCGGATCTACCGTATAGATCTGTAAGGAACGAGGATCTTCCTGCGGCGCAAAGGTGGTCATGTGCAGCGTCTTTTCATTGCGCTCTACCAGTGCACGGGCGGTGACCATCTCGCAGACGTAAAGGCCCGACACCGTGCCGGTGCGCGCCAACTCCTGCTCGCGACACAACGTGCGGAAGGCAACGTTGGTTACCCCCGCCATCGGGGCGAGGATGACGGGGGAGGAGAGATCGTAGTGTCCAATGCGCAAATTCACGCCCCAATTGTGCTAGTTAACGGGGGAAAATAGCAACCGGGTCCACAGTGGCGCCGTTCCCTATTTCTGTTTTATGGGGTAGGGGTCACACAAAAGTGGTGGAAATCTTGCAAAGATTCGCTAATGTGGGCTGTGTAACTAATTAGAACGGCCGTTATTTTGGCTGGCCCCTTAATGAAGGAGGATTACCCTTGTCCGAGAGAATCGCGTACGCCCCATTTGAGAAGCTCGTGGTTTCTGCAGAAGAGGCTGCTCAGCACGTTAACCACGGTGACCGCGTGGGCATTTCCGGCTTCACCGGTGCTGGCTACCCCAAGGGCCTGCCCACCGCCATTGCAGAGAAGGCCAAGGCTCTACATGAAAAGGGCGAGGAATTTAAGATCGACGTCTTCTCCGGCGCTTCCACCGCCCCGGACTGCGATGGCGTTCTGGCGGAAGCTGAGGCGATTCGCTTCCGCTCTCCTTATAACTCCGATCCCACGCTGCGTAAGCAGTTCAATGATGGCACCGCGCTTTACCAGGATATCCACCTGTCTCACTCGGGCCAGCAGGTAGAAGAGGGCTTCTACGGTGACTTCCAGGTGGCCATTATTGAGGCGGTCCGGATCACTGAAGAAGGCCACGTGGTGCCGTCCTCCGCGGTGGGCAATAACCTCGAGTTCATCGAGGCTGCCGATAAGATCATCATCGAGATCAATGAGTGGCAGTCCATCAACCTCGAGGGCATGCACGATATCTACCGCATTGAAAAGCTGCCTAATCGCCAGCCGATCCCTATCACTAAGCCGGGCGACCGCATCGGTACCACCTACATGGAGGTGCCGGAGGACAAGGTTGTTGCAGTGGTTAAGACCGATGCCCCGGACCGCAACGCACCATTCAAGGAACCGGACGAGGTTTCCGAGAAAATCGCCGCCAACTTCATCGAGTTCCTCGAGGGGGAGGTCGCCGCTGGTCGCCTTGAGTATGACAAGTTCATCATGCAATCCGGCGTGGGCAACGTCCCCAACGCCGTGATGGCCGGCCTTTTGGATTCCAAGTTTGAGAATATTCAGGCCTATACCGAGGTCATTCAGGATGGCATGCTCGATCTCATCGATGCGGGCAAGATGACCATGGCTTCCGCTACCTCCTTCGCGCTGTCCCCGGACTACGCGGAGAAGATGAATGCGGAAGCAGAGCGCTACCGCGAGCACATTATTCTGCGCCCACAGCAGGTCTCTAACCATCCAGAGGTCATCCGTCGCGTCGGCCTGATTTCTTCCAATGGCATGATTGAGGCCGATATCTACGGCAACATCAACTCCACCAACGTATCCGGCTCCCGCATCATGAACGGCACCGGCGGCTCGGGTGACTTCACCCGCAACGCCTATATCTCCACCTTCGTTTCCCCGTCCGTGGCAAAGGACGGTGCCATTTCCGCGCTGGTTCCATTCGTATCCCACACGGACCACACCGAGCACGACACCATGGTCATCATTACTGAATACGGCGTTGCTGACCTGCGCGGGCTGGCTCCAAAGGAGCGCGTGGAGAAGGTCATCTCTGTGGCGCACCCGGACTACCGTCCGTTGCTCGAGGAGTACTTCAACCGTGCCAAGGAAAACAAGTTCCAGCACACCCCACACGATTTGAAGACCGCCTTTGACTTCCAGGTCCGCTTCATGGAGAAGGGCGATATGCGCGGCTAATGTAGCCACGCTTTGGCAGGCGCTCAGTGGCGAGCTGGGCGCCTTTCGCTTGCCGACGCCCCCCTAATTAGGACTTTGCAAATACCGCAAGCTAAACTGGAGCGACGTTGGGCCTTTAGCTCAGTTGGTAGAGCTACGGACTTTTAATCCGCAGGTCGTGGGTTCGATCCCCACAGGGCCCACAACTGGAGCCACCTTTTTGGGTGGCTCCTTTTAGTTTTTCACCATCTTCTTAATGGCGCGCATGGCCTCTTCTAGCTTCTCGGTGGCTACCTCACCCTCCTCGGCGGCGGCACCGGCCACACAGTGCTCAATATGGTCTTCTAGGAGCGCTAGCGAGACATTTTCCAGCGCCGACTTTACCGCCGAAATCTGGGTAATGATGTCGATGCAGTATTGGTCTTCTTCGACCATGCGGTGGATGCCGCGCGCCTGCCCCTCAATGCGCTTGAGCCTGGCGAGGTAACGATCCTTGCTCTTAGAATCCGCGTTATATCCGTGCACGTGCGGCTCGTGGCAAGAGCACGTTTGATGCTGGTCAGACATGGTTCCTAATCTTTCTGGGGGAGCGATTTTGTAACTAGGTGAGGTCTCCAGTATATTTCTAGAAGTCGCCTTAGCGCGACGGGCCCCCATCGTCTAGCGGCCTAGGACACTGCCCTTTCACGGCAGCGGCACGGGTTCGAATCCCGTTGGGGGTACCAACATGAAAGTGTTGGGCCGAATTAAATATTCGATTGGCCTTGTGGCGCAGTTGGTTAGCGCGCCGCCCTGTCACGGCGGAGGTCGCGGGTTCAAGTCCCGTCAAGGTCGCAGAATGAGCAGCAATCGCTTCGGCGGTTGCTGCTTTTGGTTTTGTTAGGCTGGTGCCATGGAACCATACGTCGGAATCGCTGTCTTTGAACTCGCCTCCCAAAGTTCGGAGCATTCTAACTTCTTCCGTGAGGACTTCTTTCTCGTCTATGCGGACTCGGATGAGGAGGCGAACCGGAAGGTCAAGGCACGGGCCCATGAGCAAGAATATGAGGGCCTGTGGCTGCGCCACATTGTCGACGTCGCACCCACCCTCTACGGCCATGTGGATCGAGATTGTGACCTCTATTCGCGGCATTTTTCCGCGCTGGAAGACTATGAGCGTTTCGAGATGAACTTGGGTGGAAAGGATCCGCTTTCATCGCCTAAATAGCGTTCTGACGTGCTGATTTGGTGAGTCTTGGGAGTCTTCTGTAAAGTATCTATCCGTGCCCAAGAGTACACACATAATTAAAAATGGCCCTGTGGCGCAGTTGGTTAGCGCGCCGCCCTGTCACGGCGGAGGTCGCGGGTTCAAGTCCCGTCAGGGTCGCGGAAACCTTCGGGTTTCTGGCCAGATAGCTCAGTCGGTAGAGCACACGCCTGAAAAGTGTGGGGTCGCCAGTTCGATCCTGGCTCTGGCCACAATAATGGCTCCTCGTAAGAGGGGCCATTTTGCTTTAGTATGGGCACATGGAACACGCTATTGCACACCAGCCCGATAAGTCCCGCTACGTCCTTACCGTGGACGGTGTCGAGGCGGGCTCGTGCCACTATGTAGACGCAGACACGACCCGCGAGTTCAACCACACGGTCATCAAGGATGCTTTCCGTGGTCAAGGATTGTCCGCGCCGCTGATTAAGGCCGCGCTTGACGACGTCCGGGGCGTCGGCAAGCAAGTCATTGCTTCCTGCTCCGCCGTGGCGCGCTTTATAGAAAAGAATCCCGAATACCGCGACCTGCTGCGCCCAGAGGGCATATAAAAGCGGCCCACAGTTGCCTGTGAGCCGCTGGGAGAGAATTTAGATGTAGTAGTCGGGGTCGACCAGTTTGATGCGCTCATTCGGGTTGCGCGGACGGTTCTTGGCCGGAATGCCCACCGCGATATGCTCCGCGGGAACATCCTTCGTCACCACGGCATTGGCGCCAATAGCCGATCCTTCACCGATCGTAATGGGGCCGAGCACCTTGGCGCCCGCACCGATGGTGACATTGTCTTCGACGGTGGGGTGGCGCTTGGTCTGGGTAAGCACCTGGCCGCCGAGGGTGACGCCGTGGTAGAGCATGACGCCATCGCCAATCTCAGCGGTTTCACCAATGACGATGCCCATGCCATGGTCAATAAAGAAGCGGCGGCCGATAGTTGCGCCTGGGTGGATCTCCACCCCGGTAAAGAAGCGGTTAATCTGCGCCAAGATGCGCGCGGGCCCGCGCAGCCCGCGCTTCCACATCCAGTGCGAAATGCGGTGAGACCACACCGCGTGGAGACCGGAGTACACTACTGCATTTTCGACGTCGCCGCGTGCGGCCGGATCGTGATCTCTTGCATTTGCTAAGTCTTCACGGATGTAGCTCATAATGTTCATGCCCACATAGTACTGGCATAAAAAAGGCACCCGCCAAGGTTGGCGGGTGCTTTTATTCAAGCGAAGTAATTTAAGCTTCGCGGATGTCCTCGAAGAGGATGGTGGAGACGTAGCGCTCACCAAAGTCCGGCAGGACAACCACGATGGTCTTGCCCTCGAACTCTGGGCGCTCCGCCAGCTTCAGAGCTGCGGAAACGTTGGCGCCGGCGGAGATGCCAACCAGCAGGCCTTCCTGGGTAGCCAGGTCGCGGGATGCCTTGATGGACTCCTCGGTGGTGGCGGTAAAGACTTCGTCGAGAAGCTCGCGGTCAAGTACCTCAGGAACGAAGTTAGCGCCGATGCCCTGAATCTTGTGCGGGCCAGCGTGGCCTTCAGACAGGACAGGGGAGTCGGACGGCTCAACTGCAGCCAAGTGCAGGTCTGGGTTCTTGGACTTCAGGAAGCGGCCCACACCGGTAGCGGTGCCGCCGGTGCCTACGCCAGCAACGAAGGCATCAACCTTGCCCTCGGCGTCTTCCCAAATCTCTGGGCCGGTGGTCTCCTCGTGAATCTTCGGGTTCGCCTCGTTAGCGAACTGTGCGGCAAGGATGGCGTTATCGGTCTCGGCGACGATTTCATTCGCCTTGTCGACGGCTCCCTGCATGCCAGCCGCACCAGGGGTCAGTACGATTTCTGCGCCGTAAGCGCGCAGCAGCACCTTGCGCTCATTGGACATGGTCTCCGGCATGGTCAGAATGACCTTGTAGCCCAAGGTGGCGCCAGCCAGCGCCAGGGCGATGCCGGTATTGCCGGAGGTGGCCTCCACGATGGTGCCGCCCGGCTTGAGCTGGCCGGACCTTTCAGCGGCCTCAACGATGGCCTTGCCGATACGGTCCTTGACGGAATTTGCCGGGTTAAAAGACTCAACCTTGGCAAGCACGGTAGCGCCCTTGCCCTCGGTAAGGCGGTTCAGGCGGACCAGTGGGGTGCCGCCGATGGTTTCCATGATGTTGTTGTAGACAGCCATTTTGTGGACTCCTTTGGGAATCAGATTTGGGTTCAAATCGCGTACAACGCAAGCGTACACTACACAAGTAGACCAGTCAGTATATAAATTCTAGACCGGGCATTCGGGCATTTCATGTGGGATTGCAGCGCCGGATAAGGCGAGGGCGATTTCGAATTACCCCCACATGCTGTCTATACTTCCACTCAGTTGCCCGCTGATCCCCAGATTCCCGGGGGAGGACGGGTACACCTGCTTGGTTACCCCCGACGAGGAAAGAGTCTCATGGAGTCGCATCGCCTCAAAGATGATGAAGAATCCGTACGCGCGGCCCTGTCGTCCCTGAAGACCGCTACAGGTATTCCGGTGACGATGTACGCCACGCTGCTGCCCGATAATCGCCTGCAGATTACACAGTGGGTGGGGCTACGCACCCCAGCACTGCAGAATCTGATCATTGACTCTGGCGTCGGTGTAGGTGGGCGAGTGGTCAGCACTCGCCGCGCGGTAGGTGTATCCGATTACACTCGTGCCACCACCATTTCGCACGAGAACGACCGCGTGATCCAAGACGAAGGCCTGCACTCTATCGTGGCCGTGCCCGTTACGGTGCAGCGCGAAATTCGCGGCGTCCTCTACGTAGGCGTGCACTCCCCAGTTCGTTTGGGCGATAAGGTCATTGAAGAAGTGACGATGACCGCGCGCACCCTCGAGCAAGACTTGGCCGTTAATTCCGCCATGCGACGTGCCGATGGGTCCAAGGGTGGAGCGGCTCGGGGCCACGTCATGAACGGTGCCGAGTGGGAACAGGTCCGCTCCACCCACTCCAAGCTGCGCATGTTGGCCAACCGCGTAGAAGACGAAGAACTGCGCAAGGAGCTAGAGACGCTGTGTGACCAGATGGTCTCGCCGGTGCGCGTGAAGCAATCCACCAAGCTCTCCGCCCGCGAGCTCGACGTGCTCTCTTGTGTGGCCCTAGGCCACACCAACGTAGAAGCAGCTGAGGAAATGGGGATCGGCGCAGAAACCGTGAAGTCTTATTTGCGCTCGGTAATGCGCAAACTCGGTGCGCATACCCGCTACGAGGCGGTTAATGCCGCCCGTCGCATCGGCGCGTTGCCTTAAGAACCGGTAGCGTAGGCAGTTGTGAAAGATCAGTTTATTGTTTCCGGCGGTGGCCGCCTTGAGGGCACCGTTAAAGTAGATGGCGCAAAAAATAGCGTCTTGAAGCTCATGGCCGCATCCTTGCTGGCAGAGGGCACTACGACGCTGACCAACTGCCCAGAAATTCTGGACGTCCCCCTCATGAAGAAGGTTCTTGAGGGGCTCGGCTGCGAGGTAGTCATCGAGGGCTCTGAGGTCCGGATTACTACCCCTGCACAGCCGCAATCCAACGCGGATTTCGACGCGGTCCGCCAATTCCGCGCATCCGTCTGCGTGCTCGGGCCTTTGACGTCACGCTGTGGCCACGCAAAAGTAGCGTTGCCCGGTGGTGACGCGATTGGCTCCCGTCCGCTCGATATGCACCAGACCGGCTTAGAGAAGCTCGGCGCCACCACCCGTATTGAGCATGGTGCCGTCGTGGCAGAGGCTACGCACCTGCGTGGTGCGAATATCCGCCTAGACTTCCCGTCCGTAGGCGCAACCGAAAATATCCTTACCGCTGCGGTTCTCGCCGAAGGCGAAACCGTCCTCCATAATGCAGCTCGCGAGCCGGAAATCGTCGATCTGTGCACCATGCTCAAGTCCATGGGTGCCGACATCGAGGGTGAGGGAAGCTCAGTGGTGACCATCCGCGGCGTCGATAAGCTGCAGCCCGCCCAGCATGAGGTTATTGGTGACCGAATTGTGGCAGGCACGTGGGCGTATGCTGCAGCCATGACCCAGGGTGATATCACCGTGGGTGGAATTTCCCCGCGCCACCTGCACCTGCCGCTAGAAAAGCTGAAGTCCGCCGGCGCGGAACTAGAGACCTATGAGAATGGTTTCCGCGTGCGCATGGACCAGCGACCACAGGCTGTGGACTACCAGACCCTCCCATTTCCGGGATTTCCCACCGACCTGCAGCCGATGGCTATTGGCATCTCTGCTATTGCGGACGGAACGACCGTCATTACGGAGAATGTCTTTGAATCCCGTTTCCGGTTTGTGGATGAAATGCTGCGCTTGGGTGCCGACGCCCAGGTTGACGGCCACCATGTAGTAGTCCGCGGTAAAGAACGACTCTCTTCTACTCACGTGTGGAGTTCCGATATCCGTGCGGGTGCCGGTCTCGTACTTTCTGCACTATGTGCGGATGAGACCACTACGGTCCACGATGTTTTCCACATTGACCGCGGATATCCCAACTTTGTAGAAAACCTGCAGCGCCTCGGCGCCACAATTGAAAGAACTCAAGAAGAAGAGCTCTTTTAACGACGTCCCCAGCCCAACGGTTTCCGTTGTGTGCTGGGGATTTGTCATTGTTGGAGGGGTTGGACTACATTAATCCAAGTCGCCGCGAGGTAGCCGGGAGGTTACTTCTTTGCGAATTTTGTACGGGCTTGGTTCAAGGATTTGACAGGGTTCA
>NZ_JASPHJ010000015.1:0-46634 GCF_030229085.1 Corynebacterium sp. MSK158 | reverse complement strand
ACTCAATCGGCATTCAAAAAGGCCAAATCTAACCCCCGCGACACGCCGAGCCAGACACACATTTTGACCCTTAACCCAGCTTTGCGGCACCACCTAAATTAAGAAAATCCCGAGCTCGCACGCTCGGGATTAGATGGCGGAGATGAGAGGATTCGAACCTCCGGACCCCAGAAGGGTCAACTCCTTAGCAGGGAGCCCCATTCGGCCGCTCTGGCACATCTCCACGGTTCGCAAGGAACCTCGTTTGAGGATACCTGCCTGCCCCGCCGCTGCCAAACTAGCCCCCTGCTTTCACGCCCGCAGCAAAGACGCAGGCCCTAAAGTGGGAGGCATGATTCGCCCAGACCTGAAAGCCATCCCCGCCTACGTCGCCGGTGCGCGCAACGATGACGCGCTCAAGCTCTCCTCTAATGAGGCCGCGCACCCGCCGCTGCCGGAGGCGGCCGCGGCCATGGCGGAGGCCGTGACGAAGGCCAACCGTTACCCGGATATTGCGGCCACCGCGCTGCGCGAGGACCTCGCCGCGCACCTGGGTGTGGAATATGGACAGGTTGCGGTGGGCACCGGATCGTCCGCGCTATGCCAACAGTTGGTGGAAATTGCCGCTACCCCTGGTGAAGAGGTCCTCTTCCCGTGGCGCTCCTTCGAGGCCTACCCCATCTTCGCCCAGGTAGTCGGCGCCCACCCCATCCCGGTTCCGCTAGGTGCAGACCAGCGCGTGGATCTGCCGGCCATGGCGGACAAGATTACGGACAAGACCCGGCTTATCTTCGTGTGCAATCCCAATAACCCGTCCGGCACCACGGTGACCAAGGACGAGTTCGCCGCCTTCATGGATGCCGTGCCTGCCGACGTCCTCGTTGCCCTCGACGAGGCCTATATCGAATACAACCGTGCCACCAACATTCCGTTGGGTACGGAGCTGGTGGGCACCTATCCCAACCTGGTGTGCCTACGCACCTTTTCCAAAGCTTATGGCCTGGCCGGGGTACGCATCGGTTATGCCTTCGGGCCAGAAAATATTATTGAGGCCCTCAATAAGGTGGCCATCCCCTTCTCCGCCAGCACCGTAGCCCAGGTTGGTGCGCGCGCGGCACTGGCGGCGCAGGATTCATTGCGTGAGCGCACCGATGAGGCCGTCGCCCAGCGCGAGCGCCTAGAAGAAGCCTTGCAGGACTGGGGAGTGCCGCATTCCGAGGCAAACCATGTCTGGCTGCCGGCCGCGAATCTGGCCCGCCTTGGTACCCCGCAGGAGGTGGCCGCTCGCCTGGCCGAACACGGCGTGCTCGTGCGCGCGTTTAGCGAAGGCATACGCATTACCGTGACCACCGAGGAAGAAACCGACACCCTGTTGCAGGCGTGGAACGCAACCATAGGAGGCTAAATGCGCTCGCTCATCAACTTCGCCCTGAACGTCTTTGCCATCGCGGTGGCGCTGTGGGCAGTGGTCGCCGTCATTCCCGGCATCACCATCACCCCGGCTGAGACTGGCAATTTCATCGCCATCGCCATCGTCTTCATCATTATTAATGCCGTGGTCATGCCGGTACTGCGCGTCCTCGGCGCGCCGCTGACCTGCCTTACGCTCGGACTTTTCTCCCTCGTCATCAACGGCGCCGCGCTCATCATCGTGGAGTGGGCGCTCAATTCCCTGGACCTGGGAATCGGCCACCTCGTCATCGACTCCTGGGGTGCCGCAATCATCGGCGCCATCGTGCTGTCCATCGTCAGCAGCGTCATCAACTTCTTTACTAGCCCGCTGCGGCAGCGGGATTAGCCTCCCGCAAACGGCGGCAGGACGTCCACCCGGGTAACACCAGCCAGCGGGGAATCCATGGCGGTGTTCCCGGCGCCGTCGATAAGAAAGCTACAGCGCCCCAAGACCTCTTTCAGGCTCATGCCGGCCTCGGTGGTACCGGTATGTTCCCTGCCCAGCTGCGCCACCAGATCACCTAATGTGGCGGGGGCTTCTACCTGCTCAGAAGCCACGCCCGCAGCGGCGCGGGCGGCGGCGAAATAGTGAACGGTCAACATGCCCTCCACTATGCCCCGCACGCCCATGCCCTGTCGAGACCGCGGGTAAACTAGCCGCCATGCGCACACCCGAGACTCACGCGCGCGAGGTCGCCGCGGCCCTGCCCGCACGCCAAACCACCACCGTGCCCCTCACCCAGGCACAGGATATGGTGCTGGCTGCGGATATCCACGCCGGGTTCCCCTCCCCTCGCTTTGATAACTCCCAGATGGACGGCTACGCCCTTCCGCAGTGTGCGGCCGGGACCTACCCGGTGGGCCCCACCATCGCGGCCGGCGCTGAGCCCGCCCAGGTACTCGACGGCCCGCTTGCCGGCGCCTGCCCCATCATGACCGGCGCCAAGGTCCCGGAAGGAACTGCAGCCATCGTGCCCATCGAGCGCTGCGAACCACAAGAATTCCTCTCCCCGGGTGACCGCATTACCGCGCCAGAGGCCTCGCCAGGCCAATTCATCCGCCGCACCGGCTCCGACCTGGAAGAAGGCGCCCTCCTCGCCGCCCGCGGCGATAAGCTCACGCCAGTGCGCTTGGCCGCCCTCGCGTCTCAAGGAATCGCCGAGGTAGAGGTCTACCGCCCCGCCCGCATCCTCATCTGCACCGGCGGCGCGGAAATCGGTCACGGCAGCGCCGCCATTCCGGATGCCAATGCGCCACTCTTAACGGCAATGGCCCACCGCGCCGGCATCGACGTCGCCGGCTATATCACTACCGACGATGACCCACAGGCCCTTGAGTGCGCTTTCACGGAATCCATCGCGCAGCACCGCCCGGATGCCATCATTACCTCAGGCGGAATCTCCGCGGGGAAATTTGAAGTAGTCCGCCAGGTACTCGAAGGCTGGTTCGGCCATGTGGACCAGCAGCCCGGCGGCCCGCAGGGCATCGCCACTTTTCACGACACCCCAGTGATCTGCTTGCCTGGAAACCCCATTTCCACGTTGGTGAGTTTCCGCCTCTTTGTCGCCCCTGCGCTCGGTTGGGCGCCGGAGCCTTTCCGCGTCCCCCTCGCCGCGGGCATCGAGGGCCTCCCGCACAAGGACCAATTTCGCCGCGGGCGCGTCGATTCCCGCGCCCATATCCTTGGTGGTGCCAGCTCCCACCTGCTCGCCCAAGCGGCAGACGCCACCCATCTCATCCGCATCCCTGCCGGTCAACGCCTGGAAGAAGGCCAGGAAGTGGAGGTCTACCCACTATGAGCCCACAGCGCACCGCCATCGTCATCGTCGCCTCTACTCGCGCCGCAGCGGGCATCTACGAGGACCGCTCCGGCCCCATCGCGGTGGAGTTCTTGCGCCGCAAGGGCTTTGACTGCCCCGACGCGCGCATCGTCCCCGATGCCGAGATCGCCGCCGCCGTTGCCGCCGCCTTTGCCGAAAAGCCCGCGGTCATCCTAACTTCTGGCGGCACTGGGCTGACACACGATGACCGCACTGTCGAGGCCGTCGCCCCACACATCACCCGCGAGCTGCCTGGCATCGCGGTGGCCTTCTGGCAGAAGGGATTGGAAACCGTGCCCACCGCGGTGGCCTCCCGCGCCATTGCCGGCGTCAATGACTCCACCTTTGCCATGACGCTTCCCGGTTCTACCGGCGGGGTAAAAGATGGCTGCGCGATTTTGGAAGAATTAATCGTTCCGATCGTCGATATGTTAGAAGGAAAACATGAGCACTGATCCCTCCTATGTGGCCGAGCAAACCGGCCGCACCATTGGCACGCTGCTGAGCGATCAACCCCTTGAATCCCTCCTTGCCGCTGCCAAGGAAGAGGCCGCCACGGCCGCCATGGGTGCTGTCGTCACCTTTGAGGGCATCGTCCGCGATCACGATGGCGGACGGCCAAATGTCACCCTACTTTCCTATAGCGCCCACCCATCTGCGCCAGAGAAGCTGCAAGACGTCACCGATTCCGTCGCAGCCAACCACCCAGTGCGCCTGTGGGCCGCCCACCGCACGGGGGATCTCAAGGTTGGCGACCTCGCCTTTGCAGTAGTAGCGGCCGCCGCGCACCGCGGCGATGCCTTCCGTGCCGCCGAGGAATGCGCCGATCGCGTCAAGGCGGAAGTCCCCATCTGGAAGGAGCAAAGCCACGGCGATGGTTCCACCAATTGGGTGGGTCTGGAATGAGCATCCGCTATGCCCGCCAGGAAGCGCTCTGGGGCGAGGAGGGTCAGCGCAAGCTCAGCGACGCCCACGTAGCGGTCATTGGCGCCGGTGGCCTGGGCTCCCCGGCCCTGCTCTACCTCGCCGGCGCGGGTGTGGGCCGCATTTCGCTTTTCGACGACGACGTGGTCTCCCCCTCCAACCTGCACCGCCAAGTCATCCACACCACCGCAGCCATCGGCACACCGAAGAAGGATTCCGCCGCGACTGCTGTGCGCGCGCTCAATCCAGAGGTGGACATCACCTGCCACGGCCGCCTCGAATCAGCGACAGCGCTCGAGCAGCTACACGGCTGCGATCTCATCCTCGACGGCACCGATAACTTCGACGCCCGCTACCTCAGCTCCTGGGCTGCCCACGAGCTCGGCATACCGCACGTATGGGCCTCCATCCTCGGCTTCGACGCACAGCTCAGCGTGTTCTGGTCCGGCCACGGCCCCGTCTACGAGGATGTCTTCCCCACCGCTCCCGCACCCGGCGAGGTTCCTTCCTGCTCCCAGGCCGGAGTTCTGGGACCAGTGGTCGGCATTGTCGGCTCAGCCATGGCGCTCGAAGCGCTCAAACTCATCACCGGCGTAGGCACCCCACTCATCGGCACGCTCGGCTACTTCGACGCCCTTTCCGGTACCTGGGAATATATCCCGCTTCAGTCCACCGGCGCACAACCTACTCAGCCTGCCGACGCCCCCGAGGTCCGCGAGGTTCCCCCGCACGCTCCGCTTATCGACGTCCGCACCTCCCCCGAGCGCACCCAATCCGCCATCCCCAATTCCACGCACTTTGACCTCGACCGCATCCTCGCCGGCGAAGATCCCGACATCGAACCAGATGCTGCGGCGGTTATCTACTGCGCCAGTGGCATCCGCTCCGCCCAAGCCGTCGATGCCCTCCGCAAGCGCGGCTTCCCCCACGTCGTCTCCTTGCGCGGCGGCATCAATTCCTGGCTCGAGCAGCAGTAACCGAATGCCCCTTGGCAAGACCGCAGCCTAACGGTCGATTTTGGTCTTATGCTCCTTATTTCGCGCAAAAAGGAACCAGACAAGTGGCCCTAGAAACGGGTAGGCAAATGCCGCCATCACCAGCAATACCTTGACGCCTCCGCTATATCCCGAACGGATGATGGAAATGAGAGAGGCCACCCAAAAGACCAACAGACCAATGACGATGACGGCTCCTAGCCCGCTCCATAGCCAGTCATACGATGCCGGTATCTGCTCCTCGGCCAAGTAGGAAATGTAATTTGTCATAGTCGCCTCAACGTTAACGGTGTTTAAAAGCCCGTACCTCAAGGTAGAAGCTCAATGTAAACGCTGTCTGGCCGTGGACTTAATTTTCACTGTCACCCAGCGAAACCGTCCCACAACGTGAGTAGGCACCCTACCGAATCGGTAGGGTGCCTTAAATACTGCACTCCCTCACTCAGAAGCTATAAGCTTCTATGCTCCTTTAACTTAGAAAGGAAGCTTAGGCAGCTGCGGAGACGGCGGGATTTGAACCCGCGGAGGTATTACCTCGCCGGTTTTCAAGACCGGTGCATTCGGCCGCTCTGCCACGTCTCCACGTTGTATTTCGTAAACGCTCTTCGCGCCTACGAAGCAACTTAGTCAGTGTACTAAATTGATAGCCCGGTTTCCCAAAAAGCCACCTGCAGCACTGAATGTCACCGTAGGATACTCCGAATTTCGTGGCACAGGACACACAAGGTTCGTTAGATTGGGCCCATGACTACAACACACATGAAGGCTATCGTTCAGACCGACCCGCAGGATCGTCGGTCCTTAGAGCTCCGCGAAGTCGATGTCCCGCAGCTGCGCCCCGGCGAAGTGCTCGTCAAGGTGCAGGCAGCCGGCGTTAACCGGGGCGATATCCTGCAGACGATGGGTGCCTATCCGCCGCCACCGGGGGCATCGGAAATCTTGGGCTTAGAAGCAGCAGGCACCATCGCCGATGCCGGGGATACGAACTGGGAGGTAGGCACCGAGGTGGGCTGTCTGCTCGCGGGTGGTGGCTACGCCGAATACGTTGCGGTTCCGCAGGGCCAGCTGCTTCCCGTGCCCAAGGGGTTGAGCGTTGAGGAAACTGCAGCGGTAGTTGAGGTCGGATGCACCGTGTGGTCCAACCTGGGCATTGAGGCGGGCCTTCACGAGGGCCAGCGCGTCCTCATCCATGGCGGGGGCGGCGGCATTGGCACTTTTGCCATTCAGGTAGCCAAGGCGCTCGGCGCAGAGGTGGCGGTGACGGCCGGTTCACAGGAGAAGCTGGATCGTTGCCGCGAGCTGGGCGCCGATATTCTCATCAACTATAAGGAGCACGACTTCGTAGAAGAGTTGAAGGGAAGCTGCGATGTCATTTTGGACATCATCGGCGCGAAATATCTGGAAAAGAATATGAAGTGCCTGGCTAAGGACGGCAAGCTCATTATCATTGGCATGCAGGGCGGCACCAAGGCGGAAATCAACTTGGGTGCCATGCTGCCCAAGCGCCTGACCGTCCAGGGCACGACGTTGCGCGCCCGCGACTTAGAAGACAAGGCACAGATTGTTGCGGGCACGGTAGAAAATGTATGGCCCATGCTGGAAGACGGCCGAGTAAAGCACGCGCTGCATGCTACTTACCCGCTTGCCGACGCCGCCCAAGCCCACACCGCCCTAGACAGCGGCGAGGTCACCGGCACCTTGGTGCTTAACGTTTAGGCCAGCGAGGCTACGACGCGGATGAGATGCTCGACGTCGTGATGGGTGTTGAAGGGGCCGAGCGCAACGGTAACGGCACCGCCAATTTCTTCCACGCCCATCTCCGTGAGCAACGGGGTCTGCGGGGCAAGCGTGGTAACAAGGCCGTTATCGAAGAGGCGCTTGTACACGGTCTCGGCCGGAACACCCTTTACTGCGAAGGTGAGGCGCGGCAGGCGATCGTCGGAGGCGCCCGCGGCCGCTTCCCCGGTCACGCCAAGAATATGCACGGCGGGCAGGGTGCTCAAGAAGGAATAGAGGTCAGCGCGCAGATCCTCCAAGTAGATGCTGAGCGCATCCATAGAAGTGCGCAGGCGCTTGCGGCGCGAGCCGCTCTCCCCACCGGCGAGGGCGGCAAGATGGTCTACAAGCGGTCCGACACCGCCGGCCAGACCAGAGGAAATGGGCGTTTCCAGCTTGCGGGCGCCCTTGCCGGTATGCACCGGATCGAGGGAGTCGAGGCGGCGGAACATGCGGGTATCGCGGAAGACCAAAGCTGCTAGCTGCGGTCCGCCCAGCAGTCCCAGGTCAAGGCCCAAGATATCGGCGCCGAGATCATCAAAGTTGATGGGGCGGTAGGGGGCGATCGCAGAGACGTCGAGAAGCGTCCAGGCGCGGGAGCGCTCATGGACGGTGTCAATGATCTCGGCGGCCGGGGATACCGTGCCCAAAAGCTCGTGCGCGGCGGAGAAGGCAACGAGTCGCGTGGAGCCATCGACAAGCTCGGCAAATTGGAAACCTGGCAGCTCACCCGTGCCCAAATCTGGCTGGGCCCACCGGGTTTCTGCCTTGACCTCAGAAAACGCCGAGTACAAAGACGGCGGATCCAGTTTGGAGAGCACCACCGAGGAATTGCTGCCCAACAGCGGGCGGGCCGCGTGCGCCAAGGACTGGTACAACACGGGCAAGGACGGGCCAAGCACCACGCGGTCTGCCTTGGATCCGGTCAGATCCGCTACAGCCATGCGTGCGGCGGTGTAATTACCATCGCCTTCCAAACGGCCCGGCGCGGGCGTAGCAGAGTGGGCGCCGCCTGGCCCCTCCTGGGGGGCCACTGCAGTAGACATCCGGAAGGAGCGCGCCACGCCGGAGGCGACGCGCTCAGAGATTTGGGGCACCGCGTGCGCGTTGAGGTAGGTCCAACCATCAGATAGCCCGGTGTATAAACCGCGCACACTGAATACGTCGTAGTGTGCCGAAGCTCCTGCTGGCATTACGGTCCCCTTCTTTATCGCACTAGGCATCGCCACACAGTGGCGGTCGGTTTCCTACTGTATACGCGTTTGTCCCAAGTTTCCCAAATCTGAATTTTCGCTGGATACCGCTGTTTTCGCAGGCTGGCGGCGTGTAGTTCCCGTTTGCCCAGCCCGCGCGCTAGGGTGTTGAGCGTGCAAGATAACAATCAACTGCGCGCTGATATCGCCCGCATGACCTCCCAGCCAGACGGCGAGGCCACCCCAGCGTCCCAGTCCGAGACCCTCAAGGCCGCCTTCGCGGACCTGGTGCAGGGTGCACAGCAGCGCGAGCTGTGGTTCAAACTGGGCATTCAAGATATTAAGCAGCGCTACCGCCGCTCTGTCCTGGGCCCGTTTTGGATCACCATCGCCACCGGCGTGATGGCCCTTGCCTTGGGCCTGTTGTATTCCATGCTCTTCCAGATTCCTGTCGCGGAGTTCCTCCCCCACGTCACCGTGGGCCTTATTATGTGGACCTTCATTTCGGGTTGCATCAAGGAAGGTTCCACCGTCTTCATTGACAACGAGGGCTTGATTAAACAGCTCCCCGCCCCGCTGTCGGTGCACGTTTACCGCTTGGTGTGGCGCCAGACGTTGTTTTTGGGCCATAACCTCATCATCTGGTTACTGCTTATCCTTATCTTCCCGCGCAGCCTAGGCTGGGAGTTCTTCCTCTTCCTCCCCGGCTTGGCCTTGTTGCTGGTCAACGGCGTGTGGGTCACGATGTTCTTTGGCATCATCGCTACCCGCTTCCGTGACGTCGCTCCGCTGCTAGAAGCACTGACCCAGCTGCTGTTCTACGTCACCCCGATTGTGTGGATGACCAATACCTTGAAGGACCAGGGCGGTGCGGTGGCCAGCCGCGCCCGCATCGCGGAAATCAACCCGCTCTACCACTACCTGGAAATCGTCCGTGCGCCCATGATCGGTGAACCGGTGGCCGCCTACCACTGGTGGATCGTCATCGGTTGCACCGTACTCGGCCTGCTCATCGCCGGCTTGGTCATGCGCAAGTGGCGCTTCCGCGTCAGCTACTGGGTTTAAGCCCACGCCCTGCACTTCCTGAGATTCCTGGAAAGGATACAGACTGATGGTCTCGATTGATACGTATAACGCGTGCGTGGACTTTCCCATCTTTGATGCCAAATCCCGCTCGCTAAAGAAGGCCATGCTTTCTTCCGCTGGCGGCGCCATTGGCAAAAACGCCCAGAATACCGTCGTGGTGGAGGCACTAAAGGATATTAACCTGCACCTGCGCGAGGGCGACCGTGTGGGTTTGGTGGGCCATAACGGCGCCGGCAAGTCCACCCTGCTGCGCCTTTTGTCTGGCATTTACGAGCCCACCCGCGGTTCTGCCGATGTACGCGGCCGCGTGGCCCCCGTCTTTGATTT
Organism: Corynebacterium sp. MSK158; assembly: GCF_030229085.1. Classification (NCBI taxonomy): domain Bacteria; kingdom Bacillati; phylum Actinomycetota; class Actinomycetes; order Mycobacteriales; family Corynebacteriaceae; genus Corynebacterium; species Corynebacterium sp. MSK158. The sequence continues at coordinate 37,082 of NZ_JASPHJ010000015.1, read as the reverse complement.
GGGCGTGGGCATGGACCCAGAGGTCTCTGGCTACGACAACATCATTATCCGTGGCCTCTTTTTGGGCCAGTCCATCAAGCAAATGAAGAAAAAGATGGATGAGATTGCGGAGTTTTCTGAACTCGGCGATTATCTCTCCATGCCGCTGCGCACCTATTCCACCGGTATGCGCGTGCGCTTGGCGCTCGGCGTGGTGACGTCCATTGAGCCGGAAATCCTGCTGTTGGATGAGGGCATCGGCGCCGTCGACGCTGCTTTCATGGCCAAGGCCCGTGTACGCCTACAAGAGCTGGTGAAGCGCTCCGGCATCCTGGTCTTTGCCTCCCACTCCAATGACTTCTTGGCGCAGCTGTGTAATACCGCGCTGTGGATCGACCACGGCGAGATCCGCTCGGTGGGCGAGGTTTCCGAGGTCGTCGGGGAATACGAAGGCCCTGAGGTGGGTGAGTACGTGCGCGACCTGCGCGAGCGTTTTGAAAATGAGGACACCAGCGGCAACTAGCTGAGCATACGCAGCAACTGGTCCCCCACACCTTTCACGTCCACCCGCAGCCCTTCCGGCCGGTGATAGTCCGTGGCGCTAAGTCGCGCGCTAACCACCGGCCGGTTAATTTTTTCTGGGCCGGCAGGCTCTTCCTTTTTCTCGGTACTTATGCGGTAGCCCATCTTTTCACTCACCCGGGCTGAGGCAAGATTGGTCCCTATCCAACTGGTGCGCAGCGAATGCGCATCGAGGTGGGAGAAGGAAAACTCGGCCACCGCTTGGCGGATAAGCGTGCCATAGCCTTGGCTTTGGAAGCGGTGTAATACCCATGATGCGGTTTCCACCTCCCGCGCAGCCGCAAAGTTTTCTGCCACCAAGTCCACCACACCCACCATTTCTTGGGTTTCTACGTCGCGGGCGATGAAATCCAGGGTCCACTTTTGGGTACATAGCTTTGCACGATGCTCCCACCGGTGCTGCGCCATGGCGGCGGGGGTATTCATCTTCTTATCAAAGAGCCAAGGAAAGGCGTGCTCTGGGATATTCGCGCCATAGATATCTGCCGCACCGACTTGGGCCACGCACGCGATGTCTTCATCGCGCATGACGCGCAGGTCGACTCCACGGCCAGTATCATCGCTGGCCCGTATGGTCACCGCAAAAGGCGGCCAGATACTTTCCATACACTTCACAGTATCCACAGAGCTGCGGTCATATCTACTTTTCGCTTCACCCACGCGGAGTGTTTCTACGCTGGTCCCCTACCCCGGTGGCAAGATGGAACCCATGACTGCCACCCTGACTTCCACCGGTTCCACCGCCGCCGTCATTGTTACCCATCAGCGCGCCGAGCTACTGCGGGCCTCGCTTGAACAGGTAGTCCACCAAACCCACCCCGTGCAGTGGGTAGTCGTGGTGGATAATGGCGCGGAAGATGCGGTGCGCGAACTCGTCGAATCCATGGCGGGTGACCGGGGCGTCTACGTGCCTTCGGAAACCAACCTGGGCGGCGCCGGGGGCTTTGCACTGGGCTTTCTTACCGCTCTTTCTTTGGGCGCCGATGCCGTGTGGTGCGCCGATGATGACGGCCGCCCTGCCGATCACGCGGTACTAGCAGAGCTGTATCGGGTGGCGGAAGCCAACCGCCTACATGAGGTCTCCCCGGCGGTATGCAATATTGACGATCCCGGCCGCCTCGCCTTCCCCCTGCGCCAGGGGCTGGTATGGCGCCGCCGGATGGACGAACTGGAGGGCGATTTCCTGCCCGGCATCGCCTCACTTTTTAACGGCGCGCTGATTTCCGCCGCGGCCATGGAGATCATTGGCGTGCCGGACTACCGGCTGTTTATCCGCGGCGATGAGGTGGAATACCACCGCCGGCTGGTTAATTCCGGTCTCTCCTTCGGCACGGCGCTGACCACCAGCTACCTGCACCCGGACGGATCGGATGAGTTCAAGCCCATCCTGGGCGGCAAGATGCATACCCAGTACCCAGAAGGTGAGTTCAAGCGCTTTTTCACCTACCGCAATCGCGGCTACCTGCTGTGGCAGCGCGGCATGCGCAAGCTACTACCCCAGGAATTTGCCCGCTTTGGCTGGTTCTTCTTGGTCCAGCGCCACGATCCGGCCGGCTTTATCGAATGGCTCAAGCTCCACAACCGCGGGCGCCAAGAAGATTTCCGCCGGCCGCACCAGGGCTAGGACGGATCCTGCTTGGCGACGACCCTGACTCCCGCCTTCCTAAAAATAATCCAGCGCTGCACCGCAAAGTTCACCACGGTGGCGGTGCCCTGCGAGATGGCAAAGGCCACCACGAGGGAGAGGGTGGAGTTCCACTCCCAGTGGACGTCGAAAAGCTCAAAGAGGAACTTATAGGCCACCATATTGACCACGAAGGTCACGCCGTAGGTGGCAAGTACCCCGGCGAAGCGCACCGCGGTGGCTTTGGCTTTAAAGGTCCAGCGGCGATTGAGCAGATAGGCCGCCCAGGTACCGACGATAAAGCCCACCGCCCGCGCCGGATCGGCGCTCAGCAGGCCGAAGCCGATCTGCAGGAGCCAGGTTAAGGAGACGTCGATAAGCGCGGCAAGTGCCCCCGTCACCGCGAACTTGGCGCTTTGCACGCGCAGGCTGGTCGAGCGCGAAGCCCGCTGGGCCGCGCCGCGCCACGTCCGTGGGGAGGCTGCTGCCATCTACTTTTCCTTAAAGATAAAGACCCTTTGAATGGCAAAGTTGGTCACCGTGGCCACGCCTTGGGCGATGACGAAGGCGATGGTGTCTTTCACCGCCCCCTCAAAGCCGAGGGCCATAAGCGGCTCATTGAGCACCCAATACAGGAAGTTTTGGACCGCAAAGGTAGAGGCGTACAAGATGCCCACGGTCGCGGCCGTGCGGCCAGACACCTTGGCCCCAAAGGTCCACCGCGCATTGGCTAGGTAGGCGGCGATGGTGCCAAAAACCCAACCGATGGCCTTGGCGGCGGAACGGTGCAGCCCCAAATAGGTCAATAGCAGCGTGAGACCATAGTCAATGGCGGCGGTAAATACGCCCACGGAAATAAAACGCACCAGCTGGGTGTGCAGCGAGGTGGACGAGGGCTTTACTTCTACGGCGTCGTCAGCGGAATTAGTCACGAGTGAGTAGCCTACCCGCGCAAGAGCGCTCGGTACATGTCCAACCGATCCACCGGCGCGGCGGATCCGGCGCCATAAGCGCCTACCCCGGCTAATTGCTGTAGAGACGCCGCACACAGCTCCCGCACGTCGGCGCCGGAGAGCGCCGTGCCATCGTCATTGACCCAGCCGAGCGCATCCATGGTGGTCTCCACGACGGAATCGGTCAGCTCCGCGCCACCCATGCAGGATAGGGCCAGCGCCATGGACCAAAAGGCGTCTTTGCCTTCATGGGTCACCTCGCGCGGCAGGCTGGCGAGCACGCGGGCGGTATGCGGTGTGAGGTCGGTTTCCCTGCCTAGGTCCATCGCTTGCAGTAGCGGGACAAAATCATAGAGTTTGGTGCGCTCAATCAAATTGCGCACGGGGGACGATACCGCGGAAAAGACTTCATCGGTAACCTCTTGGCCAGTCAATTCGCGGTTGACGCTGGTCAGCTCAAAAGGCTGAAAGAGCGATCCGGAGCCACCCACGCACAACGCCTCTGGGGTGCCATTATCGCGGGGATAAATCTCGGCTACTACTAGCTCGAAGTCCCACAGTCCCCAGGCGAAGTCGATTTGATCGCCCTCGCGCCACAGGAATTCGGAGGCCTGGCGCTCCGGATCGATGCGCGGGCCACGGGCCTCGGTGTGTTCATAAAAGTGCCAGGGGGATTCCTCCTCCGGCAGGCCAAAGCAGATGCGCAGCACGCGGTGCAGCTCGGTGAAGGTCAGGGCATCGCTAAAACCTATCTGGCGGTGCACCTCGCCATCGGCGCGAATATTCGCGGCTTGGCAGATGATAGTGAGGGGCTCGCGCTTGAGGGGTACCACGCCATCGGCGCGTTTGGCCCGCGCCTGTGCGATATCGGTGACCCCTGCGTTCATGAGCCCCACCATACGCAAGTTTTAGGAAGCTAGTTTTGCAATATCCCGTGCTTCTAGCTCACTAATGAGGAACGTCAGCGCCGCACCAATGGCACCCAAGAGGGTCCACGGCCGCTTGGCACCGCGCTTGCGCAGGAACTTCACCATGCGGCGGGAAAGGGCAACGTTCATCCAGCCGCCCAGGATGAGCAGCAGCACCACTGCGGCAAAAATAGCCCACAGCTTGAGGCCTTGATCGGCACTATCCTGCGGCGAGCGCGGCTCATCACCATCCTGCTCAGCGTGCGCGTTGGTATAGGCCACCAGGGCGCCAAAGCCAAAGAAAGACAAGGTATACGCGGTGATCAAACCGCCCTTGGACGTGATCCAATCCGGATAGGAGGTCGCAATGCCCACGGCGGCAGCCTGGGTGATGCGGCCAGCCAGGGTGTCATCGAGGGCGTAATTGTCTTGGCGCTGATCGTGCATCTCACGGTTGTTGGTCATAGCGACTACTTTAAGCGGCGGTAAGCTAATGCGCATGTACTCGGAAAAGACAGAGCATATGACGCCGGCGCAACAGGCGGCACAGGATGTGCGCGCGGAGGACGATAAGCGCAACGGCCACTTCGAGGCCACGGAGCATACCGATGTGCCGTTGAGCCCTTTCATGACTCGCCTGATGGCAGAGGAATTGCCCATGCTGGATTCCTCCTCACGGGCTCGCGTCTATGAACTTTTGCGGGAGTACGATGGCCCCATTATTGAATCCCAGGAGGAGCTGCCGGAGGAGATCCGCACACTCATGGATCTGTAAACGGGCACATTCGGGCAGTACAAACGTCCGTTTTGTACCGAATATCACTCGGGTCACTCCAACCACCCTCGTGTGAGCTAGGTAGGCTAGAGAAGCGACATAAATCCGTCGAGCAAAGAGTAAGAGATGGAATTACATACCACTGAAAAGTCCCTGCACGGCTGGGGCCGCACCGCCCCGACGACCGCCCACGTTCTCGCCACCGAAGACGTGGACGTCATTAAGAAGGCCGTGGCCCAGGTTGCAGAAGATAACTCGGATAAGCCCGCCCACCTGCGCCGTGGCGTCATCGCCCGCGGTATGGGCCGCTCCTACGGTGACCCCGCCCAAAATGGCGGTGGCCTGGTCATCGACATGCAAAAACTCAATAAGATCCACTCCATCGACCCGGAGTCCGCTCTGGTGGACGTCGATGGCGGCGTCACCTTGGATCAGCTGATGAAGGCCGCCCTGCCATATGGCCTGTGGGTTCCGGTTCTACCGGGTACCCGCCAGGTCACCATCGGTGGTGCTATCGGCCCGGATATTCACGGCAAGAACCACCACTCCGCCGGTTCCTTTGGTGACCACGTCGTCTCCATGGAGCTGCTCGTGGCCGATGGCCGCGTGCTGCACCTGACCCCGGAGGGCTCCGAGGACGACCCGAGCGGCGACCTCTTCTGGGCCACCGTCGGCGGCATGGGCCTGACCGGCATCATCCTGCGCGCCACCATCCGCATGACCAAGACGGAAACCGCCTACTTCATCGCGGATACGGACCGCACCGATAACTTGGATGAAACCATCGCGTTCCACTCCGATGGCTCCGAGCACAACTACACCTATTCTTCCGCCTGGTTCGATGTCATTTCGCCAGAACCAAAGCTGGGCCGCTCCACCATTTCCCGCGGCTCACTGGCCACCCTGGCACAACTGGAAGAGCTCGCCCCGAAGCTGGCCAAGGACCCACTGAAGTTCAATGCGCCGCAGCTGATGACGGTGCCGGATATCTTCCCGTCCTGGACCATGAATAAGCTCTCCCTCTCCGCTGTGGGTCTGGCGTACTACACCATGGGCGCACCGGCGAAGAACCAGGTCAAGAACCTGACGCAGTTCTACCAGCCGCTGGATCTCATCGGCGAGTGGAACCGCGGCTACGGCTCCAAGGGCTTCCTGCAGTACCAGTTCGTGGTACCGACCGAGGCCGTGGAGCCGTTCAAGGAGATCATCCGCGATATGCAGCGCTCCGGCCACTACTCCGCCCTCAACGTGTTCAAACTCTTCGGTGAAGGCAACCGCGCGCCGCTGTCCTACCCGATGCCGGGCTGGAATGTCTGCGTGGACTTCCCCATCCGTCCGGGCCTGGGCAAGTTCCTGGATGACCTGGACCGCCGCGTGATGGAATTCGGCGGCCGCCTCTACCTAGCCAAGGAATCCCGCACCTCCGCGGAGAACTTCCACAAGATGTACCCGGGCATGGAAGGCTGGCTGAAGACCCGCAACGAGATCGACCCGACCGGCGTCTTTGCCTCCGATATGTCCCGCCGCCTCGAGCTGCACTAATCACTGGAAATAACACCTTTAAGGAGATTTACTAACCATGCTTAATGCAGTAGGCCAAGCGCAACACATCCTGCTTCTGGGCGGCACCTCTGAGATCGGCCTCGGCGTCGTCTCCGAGTTCCTGCAGCGCGGCCCGGCCAAGGTCACCCTGGCCGCCCGCCCGGAGTCCCCGCGCATCGCCCAGGCCAAGGCTGACCTAGAATCCCGTGGCGCTGACGTAGAGGTCTTGGACTTCGATGCCACCGACTTCGACTCCCACCCAGACGTTATTAATAAAGCCTGGGCCCGCGGCGACGTCGACGTGGCCATCGTCGCCTTCGGCACCCTGGGTGACCAGGAAGAGCTGTGGCAAAACCACGACAAGGCCGTCGCCTCCGCACAGACCAACTACACCGCACCGGTGTCCGTAGGCGTGCTCTTGGGCGAGAAGTTCAAGCACCAGGGCCACGGCACCATCATCGCTATGTCCTCCGTGGCAGGCATGCGCGTGCGCCGGTCCAACTTTGTCTACGGCGCCTCCAAGGCCGGCGTGGACGGCTTCTACATCAACCTGGGCGAGGCCCTGCGTGGCACCGGAGCCAACGTGCTGGTTGTCCGCCCGGGCCAGGTGCGCACCAAGATGTCCGCCGAGGCTGGCGACGCCCCACTAACCGTCAACGTCTCCGACGTTGCCGAGGCCACCGTCAAGGCCGTACTCGAGGGCAAGCAGTCCATCTTCGTACACCCACTGTTTGAGTACGTGTCTTTGGCATTCAAGTTCATCCCGCAGGCCGTCTTCCGCAAGCTGCCGTTCTAAACGCCGCGGCTTTCCGCGCTGGCGCTAGCCGGCCCGCTCGCCTCCACCCCGCCCCCACCCTTCCCCCTCGCCGCACCCCGCGGCGAGGGAAGTGACGGGGGCGGTGGTGTATCAGGGGGACGTCGGCAAGCAAGTACTGTCCTGCCCGCGCCAAATCTGGGTTGTGGGGCTTGGGTATGCGAAACTAATGGGCATGACAAGCACCGCTGTACCCGCCCAGTCAACGCCCGTGAGCGAGGATAACCGCACCGAGGCCTACCGCGCCGATGCGCTGACCCCTCGCGCGACCTTGCTGGGTCTTGTGCTGGCCGCCCTGGCCGGTGGCGTGGTAACGCTGCTGGGCTGGTTTGCCTTCAAGACGGTCTCGCTACCGTCCTTTAATACCTCCATGGTCACCCGCGCGTTGACCACGGTGGGTGTGGTGCTCACGCTGGCCCTGGCCGGCGGGCTGTGCGTGTGGTGGCTCTATGACCACTACAAGGAGTCCTTTGCCCGGCCACGCTGGCGGGCCTGGCTGACCTACGCGGTCACCTACCTGTCTCCCGCTTTGCTGACCCTGGCCGCCGTGGGCCTGCCGCTGTCCGCCTCCCGCTTGTGGCTCGATGGCGTGCAGGTGGACCAGGCCTTCCGCACCCAGTTCCTCACCCGTTCGGTGGATGAGATGGGCTATGCGGACATGAACTACCAGGACATGCCGTCCTTTTACCCCATTGGCTGGTTCTGGTTGGGCGGCCGCTTGGGTGCGCTCATGGGAATTCCGGGCTGGGAGGTCTACCAGCCCTGGGCGCTCATCTCCATTGCCGTGGCCGGCTGTATTTTGGTGCCCATCTGGCAGCGCCTGACCAGTTCCCTGCCGGTCGCCACCGCCATCGCCCTGGTGACCACCGCGATTACGCTCACCATCGCGGCCGAGGAGCCCTATTCCGCGGTCATTGCCATGGGGCTGCCCGCCATTGCGGTACTTAGCGCCCGCGCCTTCCGCGGCTCCTGGCTGGCCACCCTGGGAGTAACGCTCTACCTGGGCATTTCCGCTACGTTCTATACCCTTTTCACCGGTGCGGCCGCACTTACAGTAGTCAGCCTCATCGCGCTGTTTACCGCGCTCTATGAGCATACGTGGCGCCCCATCCTGCGCCTGGCGATTATGGCGGTAGGCTCCATTGCCATCGCGCTTATCGCCTGGGGGCCCTACCTATGGTCGGTCATGCACTCACCGGTGCCGCTGCAGACCACCGCGCAGCACTACCTGCCGGAGGAAGGCACGCAGATTCCAGTGCCTTTCTTGTCTTTCAGCATTGTGGGCTTCCTCTGCCTCATGGGGCTTATCTACATCGTCATCCGCCTCAATGACGTGGAGGTACGCGCGCTGGGCATCTCCCTCCTTGGCACCTACCTGTGGACCGTGGTGTCTATGGTGGCAACCCTGGCCGGTACCACGCTGCTCAGCTTCCGCCTCGAGGTCATCGTGGTGCTCCTCTTTGCCACCGCCGGCATCCTGGCCCTGGCAGAGATTCGTCTACTCGGCGTGCACCGCCTCTACCCGGCGCGTTTCTCCCACACCACCAATAAGCAGATCACCGCGGTCTTTGGCATCATCTTGGCCCTGGCCGGCGTCTTCTATGCGCAGCAGATCCCAGAGGCCAACGAGGACGCCATCGATCACGCCTATAGCGATACTGATGGCTATGGCGAACGCGCTGACCGCTTCACCAGCGATTCCGCCCACTACTACCTAGATATCCACAACTTCATTCAAGACCAGGGCTATACGCCGGATGAAACGGTGGTGCTCACGGATGAGAAGACCTTCATGTCTTATTACCCCTACTGGGGCTTTAACGCCTTTACCAGCCACTACGCCAATCCCTTGGGCGAGTTCAGCACCCGCAACGAGCAGATTGAAACTTGGGCCAATGACTCCTGGGATATGCAGCCGGAGGAGTTCCGCAAGGCCTTGGATTCTGCCGCCTGGCGCGGCCCGGATGTCATGATGTTCCGCGGCGACCTGGAAAATAAGGACGATGGCTTCAAGTTCCACCTGGCAGAGGATATCTATCCCAACCAGCCGAATATTCGCTACCGCGCGGTCTTCTTCAATGCCGACGTTTTTGATGAAGGCTGGAAGTTGCAGCAAACCGGCCCCTTTGTAACAGCCGTTCGCACCAAGTAAGTTCACCCACACTTCCCGCCCGCGGCAGGGTGTGCCCGCGGGCCGAAGGGGTTATCTGACGTAAACTAATCGCCGTGTCAGATAGCCTCACTACGAATACCACCCAAGCGCGACCTGCCGCTGCCGGCTCCCGCTTCACCGCCGCCCCCGCGGGCCTGCGGTGGACCGCAATCATTGCCGGGCTGATTGGTTTCCTGTGTTTTGTAGCGACCCCGCTACTGCCGGTGACCCAAACCCAGTCCTCTTATGATTGGCCACAGCATGATTCCGTGCAGTCCATCAACGCGCCGCTCATTTCCGTCGCCCCGGAGGACCTGAAGGCCACCATCCCCATCTCCGCAGTCGATGAACTGCGCGAGGGCCAGTCCATGGTCTACGGCACCGTCCCGCCGGAGTCCAAGAAAGCCTCCAATCGCGGCCTTTTCGTCCGCGCGAATGACGAGGGCCTGTCCGTTGTGTCCTTGGATGAGGTGTTGCTTACCCTCAATGCCAAAGAGGTAGCCAAGCTCCCCCAGGACGCCAAGATTGAAATTTCCGCTTCGGGCGATGGCACCTCCGTGAGCGTGGGCGAGCATGAAAAGACCACCGAGGAGGATCTGCGCCCGCAGGTCACCGGTGTCTATACCGAAATCGACGATAAGGCTGACGTGCAAGCCCTGCTTGACGATGGCCTCAATGTCCACGTCGATATCAACTCCCGCTTTACCTCGTCCCCGACGTTGCTCAAGACCATTGCCATGTGGCTGGGCATCGCCATGGTGGTCGTGTCCCTGTTCTGCCTGTGGCGCATCGACCGCCTCGATGGCCGCCGCTTCGGCTTCATGCCCGAGACGTGGAAGAAGGTGCGCCCGCTCGATGGCGTGGTGGCCGCCATTTTGGGATTCTGGTACATCCTCGGCGCCAATACCTCCGATGATGGCTTCATCTTCTCCATGAGCCGCGTCTTCGATCACGCGACCTACATGGCCAATTACTACCGCTGGTACGGCGTGCCGGAGGCGCCCTTCGGCTCCCCTTACTATGACCTGGTTGCCGTACTCTCCCAGATTTCTACCGCCTCGGTCTTCGTGCGCCTGCCGGGCCTGATTTCCGGGCTCATCATCTGGTTTATCCTTTCCCGCGAGATGCTGCCGCGCTTTGGCCAGCTTGTCGACGGCCGCCGGGTCGCCCACTGGACCGCAGCGCTGATGTTCTTGGCCTTCTGGCTGCCGTATAACAACGGCACTCGCCCAGAACCCATCGTGGCGCTCGGTGTGATGTTTACCTGGGCTTCCTTCGAGCGCGCCATTGCCACCCGCCGCCTGCTTCCGGCGGCCGTGGGCACCATCGCCGCAACCATCACCTTGGCCGCCGGCCCCACCGGCCTTTTTGCCGTGGGTGTATTCCTCGTCAGTCTGCCGCACCTCTTCCGCGCCATGGCCGAGCGCGTACCGTCCATGGGCGGTGGCGCCCTCGGCTGGCTTTCGCTCATTGCGCCATTCCTGAGCGCTGGCACCGCCATCATGGTCGCCGCCTTTGGTGACCAGACGCTGTCTACCGTGCTGGAATCCACTCGCGTGCGCTCCGAGGTCGGCCCCTCCCTGCCGTGGTACGCCGAGTACGCGCGCTACTCCACCCTTTTCCAGGAATCCGTGGATGGCTCGCTGACCCGCCGCTTCGCGGTCTTCACCATGCTCTTCTGCCTAGTGCTCATCGTGGCGGCCTTTATCAAGGACCGCCGCGTCGTTGGTGCTGCCGTCGGCCCGACCCAGCGCCTGCTCATCATCGTGGCGCTGTCCATGTTCTTCCTCATGTTCACCCCCACCAAGTGGACCCACCACTTTGGCATCTACGCCGGCGTGGCCGGTGTCATCGCCGCCCTCGGTGCCGTGGTGCTCTCTCAGTTTGCGCTGCGTTCGCCGCGCGCTCGCACCTTCTCCATCGCCGCGGTGGTCTTCTTGCTCGCCATCTCCTTCGCCGGCTGGAACGCCTGGTGGTACGTATCCTCCTTTGGCATTCCGTGGTGGGATCGCACGGTGCAGCTCAAGGCCATCGAGGCCAATAAGGTGCTGCTCGCCATCGCCCTCATCATTTTCGCCATCGGCGTGGTGCAGTCCCTGCGCCATAGCTACCGCAAGTCCCAGGCAGAAGAGGCTGGCGCACTCGCTGAGTTTGAAAAGAATGCCGCCGCCAAGGTCTCACGTTCGGCCGGCATCATGTCCGCACCCATCGCTCTGGCCTGCGCCATCGTGGTAGCGCTTTCTTGTGCTTCCTTTGCTAAGGCCACCGTCTCCCAGGCGGATTCCTACTCCGTGGGCAAGGGAAACCTGGCTTCCCTGCGCGGCAATACCTGCGCGCTGGCGGATCAGACCATGGTGGAGACCAATACCAATGACTCCTTCCTGACCCCGGTGGACGGCGACTTGGGCGATTCCCTGGTGGATGAGGACGAAACCCACACCGGTTTCGACCCGAACTTCATCCCGGAATCCATCGAGCCGGAAAACCAAAACTCCGCCTCCGTGGGTGCCATCGCGGATGGCTCCAGCGATTCCTCCTCCGATAGCGCAGATACTGCCACCTCGGGCGCGGATGCTGAATCCGGCGGCGCGAGCGATTCTGCCGATTCCCAGGAGTCGAAGGATAAGAAGGACAAGAAGTCCAAGGAAACCACCAATACCTCTGAGGGCGGCGTGCGCGGCACCCAGGGCGTCAATGGCTCCACCATGCACCTGCCATTCAACCTGGACTACACCAAGGTGCCGGTGCTCGGTTCCTATAACGAGGGCCAAGACTCCACCTCTGAAGTAACCACCAAGTGGTACAACCTACCAGAGGCCAAGGACAATACCCCGGTCCTCGCCGTGTCCGCAGCCGGCAATATCTACCACCACGATGTCAACGGGGTAGAGCAAGAAGGCATGAAGCTTAGCCTCGAGTACGGCACCATCGATGACTCCGGCAAGGTCACCAATACCGGCGAGGAGGAACTCTCCGCCGTCGGTGCCACGCCCAAGTGGCGCAACCTGCGCCTGCCGCTGGATAAGCTGCCGCAAGACGCCAACGTGGTGCGCCTGGTAGCCACGGATGATTCCACCGATGAGGATGATTGGCTGGCCTTTACCCCGCCGCGCGTACCGGAGCTGGATACCATCAATAACCAGTTCTCCAAGGACACCCCGGCGCTGCTGGACTGGGCCGTAGCCCTGCAGTTCCCGTGCCAGCGCACCTTCGACCACTTTGCCGGTGTCACGGAAATCCCGGAGTACCGCATCCTGCCGGATTCCTCGGCACAGACCTCGCTGACGGACTTCCAGTCCTTCTCCGGCGGTGGCGCCATGTCCACCGCGGAGGCGGTCAACTACTCCTACGAGATCCCGAGCTACCTCAATAATGACTGGGCCCGCGATTGGGGCGCCATTGAAAAGTACGAGCTGCGTACCGATTCACAGGGCAATGCCCCAGTCCCCGCCGAGATCGATTATGAGGACTTTACCCGCTCCGGTCTGTGGCAAGACTCCGAGATGAAGATTCGCCCCGAGGGCGAGGAATAGTCTCACCTGCGGCCGCGCCCCGGCCCCGCTTCGGGGCGCGCAACCGCCGCACAATCCAATCGCCTAGGAAAAAGATCACAAGCGAGGCGCCAAAGAGCGGCGCGATGATCGAGTAGGCCACCACCCCCGCCAGCACGGCGGGGGTAATTTTTAGCTCGGGCAGGCCGCGGCGCGGCTTTGTCCACCACATCCACAAGCCAGCGCCACTCACCACGAGCAGTCCCAAGGCCAGCGCCGCCAAGGCGATCTGACTATAGATGCCAAAAAGCGTCCCCATGTGCAGCTGGATGAGCCACGAGGTTAGCTGTGCGGCAAGCGGCCAGTCGGCGGAATTAATGCGGTCGATGACCTCCCCGTTCGGGGTCACTGCTACGGCATCGCTGCGCAGCTTAAAGGCCGCACGAGCCTCGCGCACGCCCCACGCATCGCCTGGCTTTTCCGGTGGGGTCATCTCCAGAACCCCGGTCAATCCTTGGCTGCGTGCTGCCGACAATGCGGTTTGGGCCCCGACAAGTTTCGCACCGCCCTCGTGTCCCGCATGACCCGCATGACCCCCATGGCCCTTGTGACCAGCGTGGCCGGAATGCTCCCCCGTCTCAGTGCTAGCGCCCACTTCCGTAACGGAGGTTGCCACGGACGGTTCCTTCCAATTCAGTTCCTCGCGCACCTTACCAATCGCGGTACCCGCCACCAGCGACCACGTCAGGCCGGTGACGGTCAGGAAGAGAAAGCCTGGCAGCAACCAAGTGCCCACGCGGGCATGCAACGTCAGCGGCTTGGAAAGCCGCTTTCTATTCTTCCGCTTACGCTTAAGCCACAGGTAAAGGCCAAGGATGCTCAGCGCACCGAGCCACGAGGCCGCGAGTTCGGCATAGAGGCGGCCAGGCTCGCCCAGCCACAGGGTGCGGTGGCCATCGGAGGCCCACGTACGGAAGGGCAGCGCGCGGGATCCGCCATATTGTTGTAGTTCGCCGGTGATATGCAGATCCACCGGATCCACAAAGACGGCGTGGGTGTAACTGGCGTTGGGTGCGCTGGGGTCTGCGAATAGCACGCGGGTGGTTTCTTGCGGATCCTCGGAAGGCTCGACCTGAACCACGTGCCCATCTGGGTGCTCGCGCTGGGCGGCGGCAATCTGCTCGTCTAGGCTGCGTGGGTTGCCTGGCGCGGTGGCTGTCACCTCATCGTGGTAAATCCACGGTTCAAAGGTGGGCGCCAAGGCATAGAGAAACCCGCTTAACGCTGCGACAATGAGAAAGGGCGCAATGATTACGCCGGCGAATTTATGCAGGCGCGATAGCGCGCCATGAGTGGATATGGTCATGCGGAACTAGTCGCAATCCTATTGAAACTAGTTCCCTTTTAGCATGGAACCTCCAGGCAATTGTTATTTTTCTAGCTCTCTTGCCAGGAACGCGGCCGCATCCCGCACGCGCTGCCGCGCCACCGCCGGGGTGGACACGCGGTGGGTGGAAACATAATCGCGCGCGGCGGCACCTGGCACGGAAACACGCGCGGCAATCTCATCCTCGGTGGCGGTCTGCACGAAAGTGTGCGGACCAAGCTCAGATAGGTCCGCGGGGATGCCGTATCCGGCGCGCAGGTCCTCCGGCAGATTTGCCAGGGCGCCGAAGTCTGGGAAGGTGAGCAGGAGGGCGTCGGCAGGCGCCAGCGCCGCCAGCGCCCCGCCGGAGGAATAACCCCAGTTAGTAACGCTAGAAGCACCCTGCGCGCGGGCATAGTCGATGGCTTGCTGCACGGCAGTGACCATCTCCGCCACGGTGTGCTCGGGGGCAAGCGGATAATCCACGTCGATAATGGTGGTGCCGGATAGCTGCGCGGCGGCGGCTACCTCGGGGCGCCACTGCATCTCCAGCGCTTGGCCATCGCCGCGCCACCAGCCGCCCGAATGCAGCGAGACCGCCCACCGGCCGGTGGGTGTGCTGGGCCGGAAAATGGCGCCCACCTCGGACTCTTCTACGCTAATTCCCTCCGTGTACGCAGTACCTGGCAGCGCATGATCCACCGCAGTACCGAGCACCATCATTGCCGCATGGGTAATGCGATCCGGCAAGAGCGCGCAATATTGGTCCACCTCAGGGGAGCCGCCCCCAGCCCACGGCGGACGGAAATCCGGGGTGTCATAGTGGGCATCGATATAGGCAACAAGCTGCTCGAGCTGTTCCTTCTCCTCCATCTGGCGGTCTTGGCCGCCGATGTGCCATTCCTGGCCGGGCTCCAGCGGGCGGTGCGGGTCCTGGTTAGCATCTGCGTTAGTCATGCCACCGAGCCTACGCGCACCGCCTACCGGCCAAAAGGGCTACCAGATGGTGACGCGGTCCTCCGGTGCAATGTACATGGCGGAATCCTCCGCTACGTCAAAGGCCTCGTAGAACTCCGCGATATTGGCAGCAATGAGGTTGCAGCGAAACTCCGCCGGCGAGTGCGGGTCAATGGCCAGGTACTGGGTGGCCATCTCCGGGCGGATGGCGGTGCGCCACACGCGGGCCCAAGCCAGGAAGAAGCGTTGTAGGCCGGTGTAGGTGTGCTCGGCCAACTCCGGCTCGGCGCCGTCTACCTCGAACTTCTCCTCCTTGCCCTGCAGGTCAATGCCCTTATCGGCGCAGTAGTTCTTAAAAGCCACCACAGCGATACCCAAACCGCCCAAGTCACCGATATTCTCACCCAGGGTAAAGCTGCCGTTGACACCGGTGGAGTCGATGCCGGCCTCCTTGAGCACCGTCGGTACCTGGCCATTGAACTGCTCCACCAGCTTGGCGGTGAGCTTTTCAAAGGCCGCGCGGTCCTCCTCGGACCACCAGGAATTCAGGTTGCCCTGGCCATCAAATTGCGAGCCCTGGTCATCAAAGCCATGTCCGATCTCGTGGCCGATGACGGCACCGATGGCGCCGAAGTTTTCTGCGGCATCGGCCTCCGGGTTATAAAACGGCGGGCGCAGGATGGCGGCCGGGAAGGTGATGTCATTGACCACCGGGTTATAGAAGGCGTTGACCGTCTGCGGGGTGGTCACCCATTCATCGCGGTCGGCCGGCTTGCCAATCTTGGCCAGCTCAAAGTCATGGGAGAACGCGGAGCCGGCGCGGGCATTAGCCAGCAGGTCCGCGCCCTTGCCAGAGACCTCGAGCCCGGAGTAATCGCGCCAGGAATCCGGGAAGCCAATCTTGGCCTTGAACTGGGAAAGCTTTTCCAGCGCACGCTCCCGGGTGGCTGGGGTCATCCACTCCAGCTGGGAGATGCGCTCACGGTAGGCGGCGATGAGGTAGTCCACCAACTCATCCATCTCGCGCTTGGAAGAGGCCGGGAAGTGCTTATCCACAAATACCTGGCCAATCTCTTCGCCCACGAGGGACTCGGCTAAGCCCACGGCGCGCTTCCAGCGGTCGCGCTGCTGGGTAGCGCCGGAGAGCTTGGTGCCATAGAACTCGAAGTTCTTCGCGCCTACTTCCTCCGGCAACATAGCCGCACGGGAGCGCAGGATGTGCCAGGTGGCCCATAGCTGCCAATCCGCCATGCGCTCGGAGGTAAAGAGGCTCTCGAAGTGCTCGAGGTAGGAGGGCATCATATTGACCACGCGGTGCTCTGGCAGGTTGCCGCCGGAGAGCAAAGCGCGGGTCATGGTGGGCAACTCGCTAAATTCGCAGGGGTTATAGGTCTTAACCGCATCGCGGGTGGAGACCACGTCCCAATGGCCAGCGGCCAGCTCCTTTTCCAAGGCGACGATGCGATGGGCGGCTACCTCGGCGCCCAGGCCAAAGAGGCGGGCTGGGTCGAGGAATTCCAGCATCTCGGCCACGTGCTTTTCATAAGCGCTCAGCGTTTCCGCGTGGGCTTCCTCGCGGTAATAAGCCTCATCCGGCAGGCCCAGGCCGGATTGGATGACATAAGCAATGGCGTCCTCGGAACCGGAGTCCTTGGATACCCAGAAGGTCACCGGGGAGCCAACGCCGGTGCGCTCAAGTTCACCCAGGCGCTGCGCCAGTTCCTCTGGGTCAGCCGCGCTCAGGCGGTCCAGATCCGCGTCCAATGGAGCCATGCCGGCCGCGTTGACCCCCTCGGTATCCATAAAGGAGGCATAGAGCTTGCCCGGGCGGCCGGTGTCCTTGTCCACGATCTCGTGCACGAGTTCCTCCGCCTCATCGCGCAGCGCGTGGAAGGTGCCATCCACGCCGCGATCATCGGGAATGACGTGGCTTTCCAGCCAGGGTCCATTGACTAGTTGATAAAGATCTTTCATGCTTGCCACTCTAGGTCAAAGCAGCAAGATAAGGTGTGGGCTATGGAATTTTATCGCTTTCCTCCAGCGCATCCGCGGCGCCTTTTCCTCGCCGTTATTGCGTTCGTGGCGGTGGTTCTCGCTCTGCCCACAATTGTGCAGGCGGCGCTGGCGGATTCCTCCGCGGACGTCGAGCAGGTCACCCTGACCGAGCCCAGCCAGGATTGGGAGATTGACGTTCCCGATCTCTACTGCGAGCGCGATTATGAGTCCCTCGCCAGCATCGGCTGGACTTGCGGCGATGTCAGCGTGCAGGCCACCCTCACCGAGGATGCCAAGGACGATGCCACCACCTTGCGCCGCATGGTCCGCGCCCTCGCCATGGCTTCCCTGCCGGCCGACGCCCCCACCTTTGACGGCACGAATGGAGCGCTCCTGCTTGCCGACGCCCCCTCCTCCACCGCCGCCCTCTCCCTAGATGGCACCGGCGAGGATGAAAACAAGGATTGGGTGGTCACCGTGACCGGCAAGGGCGATCAAGCCCGGGCCACCGCCTCGCGCATCTGGCATGCCTTCGGCCAAGAGGAACTGCCCGCCGATGCCGAGGCAGAATTCGCTGAGTTCTCCGGGGAGTTGATGTATTAGATGTCCAAGCTCTTTCGCACCACGCTGTGGATCCTCTCCGGTATTGGACTCATCGCGTTCTTAGTCCAGACGCTGAGCACATTTTTGATCTCTCCCCTGATGGGCCTGCTCAGCTTGCTTATCGCCGCCGTGCTCGTAGCGCTGGTCATCTACCTGCTGCAACGCAGCCCCATGTGGGCACGCCCGGCGCGCCTGTGGGCCCTACTGGCTTTCCTTTGGGGCGGCGGTGTGGCCGTAGCCCTAGCGCTTATCAGCTCCGGCCCTGTCATGCAGCTCGCCATTGGCACCGGCTGGGTCGATGCCATGATGTCCTGGAGCGGCGCCTACCCAGAGGAAATCTCCAAGGCCACCGGGGTCATCTTCGTGCTCATGTCCTTCCGCCAGCTCAACCGCCCGTGGCATGGCTGGATGGTGGGCGCAGTGGTGGGCCTAGGCTTCGAGGCCTGCGAAAACATCCTCTACGGCGCCATGGGCGCCACCATGCACCCCGATAGCGATATCCAAGGCCTATGTGAGATGTGGGGCCTGCGGCTTATCGCCGGCCCTGGCCTACACGTCTTGCTCACCGCGCTGGCCGGCTGGGGCATCGGCTGGGCGCTCTATGCCGCCGCCAAACCGCTGTGGTGGCGCATCGGTGTCTTTCTCGGCTGCCTCGCCGCCGCTTTCCTCCTGCACTTTTGCTGGAACTACCTGCACGATTCCGAGGTGGCCGCCATTATCCAGGCCGTCACGGTAGCGCTTATCCTCTACCCGCTGAGCATATGGCTGGTGCTGCGCGGCAATAAGTTCGCCAGGTCCGATGAGAGCTATAGCCACAGCACTGCCGACGACGCCCTCGCCTACATCCGCTAAAGCCGCCGACCACTCTGCACAACAAGCACGTTTCGCCCTTTTCATGCTCCGTGAGAGACGAAACGTGCTTGTTCTGTCAGTGCTACGCCCCGGCTTCTACGAGCAGAACTCCCCCGACAATGAGCACCACGCCGAGGGATTTCAGCCAGGTAAATGGCTCCTTGAATAGGAGGTAGGAGGCGATAGCGGTCAAAGCAACACCGGTGGCCGCCCAAATGCCGTAGGCCACACCCAGATCCATGCCGGCCTTGAGCACGAGCGCCAAGAATCCATAGGCAGAGACATAGCACAGGGCAACGAGCGCCACCCAGAAGCGGCGGCCGGTTACCGCGGACATGCGCAGGCACAGCGTGCCTGTGACCTCAATGGCGGTGGCGAGGAAAAGGAGGAACCAGATCATTGCGGCGCCACCTCCACGGTGCGGTCGTGGTCCTTGTCCGACTTAGCGCCCATTTCTACGCAGAAAACGCCGCCCATGATGAGCGCAATGCCGGTGAGTTTTACTGCGCCAAGCGGCTCGCCAAATAGCGCGGCGGACAGCAACGCGGTGGAAATGACCCCGCCGGATGCCCAGAGTCCATAGGCCACGCCCACGTTGACGCCTTCTTGCATGACGCGGTGGAGCAGCACAAAAGCAAGGATGAAGCAGAAGGCGGCCACACCGTAGATCCAGACATGCTCTACGGCGTACTTCAGCGCGACGGTGCCCACGACTTCGCTGGCAATCGCGAGAAAGAGAATGACCCAGGCCCTCACTCCATCAACTCCTGTAATTCGCGGGCGTCGATTCCGTGCTCGTGCATTTTAACGCGGCCGTTGGCGTGCGCGATGGCCTCGCGATCCCAGAACTCCGCGGCGCGGGCGGGATCGTGGGAGGCGCCATCGGCGCGGACAACGCGCCACCAAGCGGTATTGGCACCGCCGCCGTGGCGTTTTAACACGGTACCGACGTTGCGCGCACCGCAGTCGGCCACCTTGGCCACCTCACCATAGGAGGTGACGTTGCCGGGCGGAATCACGGCAACGACCGCCAATACACGTTTGACCAGTGGCGATTCACTCATCGCAATTATTGCGGGTCGAGGCCCAGCACATCATCCGACTCGGTGGGCTCTTCTTCGGGGGCGTCTTCGACCTCGGTGAGGGTGATGGTTGCACCGGTGGAATCGGCCAAAAGGCACATGCGGCCGAAGGGCGAATCCCACGGTTCGCGGATGACCTCGCCGCCTAGTTCCACGGCCTTCTTCGCAGCGGCGTCGATATCGCGCACGCCCAGGTAGGTCTGCCAGAAGCTCGGGACCTGCGCCGGGAACTGCCCCTCGGCGTTCCACAGGCCGGCAAACGGCGCACCGTCTTCTTCCGCGGTAGCGTAGATAAAGTTCTCATCCTCGGACTGCATGGCGCGGATTTCCCAGTTGAATAGCTCGCCATAAAAATCCATCGCGCTCTGGAAGCCCGAGGTTGCGGTGAGCTCGTGCCATACCGGGGTGCCGGGCTCGCCGGCAGCGACAAAGTGTTCTGGGCCGGCGGGTTGGATGAGGCCGAACATGCCGCCGGCGGCGTCGGCAAGCAAAGCCATGTGTCCTAGCTGCACCTGCTGCGGCTCCACTAGGATGCGCCCACCCAGGCTCTCGGCGCGCTGGCAATCGCCCGCGATGTCCTTGGAAAGGAAGTAGGTCACCCACGTATCCGGCATGGGGGCCTCTTCCGGTTGCGGGATAAGCCCGGCGATGGGCAGGCCCTGCAGGCGCGCCATCTGATACGGCTTTTCCTCCGCGGACTCGGCGGAAACCTCCCAGCCCAGCACCTGCTCATAAAAGTGCGCGGACTTGCGCGGGTCCGAGGTGGTCAGGTCGATCCAGTAGGGCATGCCCACTTCAGCTTCGAATGCTGGCATCTACATATTCCTCCACTTTTCTGGATCAAAGTCATCGTCGGCCGTGGCCTCATCGAAGTAATCATCGTCATCGTCCGGCTCGCCCACGCGCGCGCAGGCGTCCTCGATGCACACTTCATCGCCTGGGTGGAGCATGGCGCCCCGGCGCGTCTCGGGCTCGCCATTGACCGTAACTACGCCTTCTGCGATGAGCTCTTTAGCTTCGCCACCGGTAGCCACCAAGCTGGCCAGCTTGATGAACTGGCCCAATTTGATGGAGTCGCCGTTGATAGGAATGTCTAGCATGCCGCCCAGCTTACCCAGCCCGCGCGCGGCTATCGCTACGGGTGGGCGATATGGAAGAAATCCAGGACCGTATCGGTGGTCCACTCCGCTTTCACCAAACCGGAATGGTCCGTGGCCCCGCCATTCCACGTGTGCGTGCCACCGTGGATGGTGTACTGCTCGGTGCGCGCATCACATACCCGCCAGGTGAAGTGCTCCACCGCTTCTTTCCGACGCCGCTTTGGAAACGGATTGCACCCATTCTCCCTCGCGATTCCGCGTAGCGATTGCTTCACCGAGCGGTAGTGCGCGCCGTGCTGGTGCCCGCCACCGTATTTCATGAGCACGTCGTCCGTGCCGTGAATATCGAGGTAATCGGTGGGCTCGCTGGCACAGTCCTTTTCCACGCGGTCATACTTGGCCGCCGAGACCGTCGCCACCGCATTAAATAGTCCCGGCCGCTTGCAGGTCACCGCGCGGGCGAATCCACCACCATTGGAAAAGCCCACGCCATAGGTGGTATCAGAGGCGGGATAGTGGCGGCGAACGAAATCAATCGTGTCATCCACGTATTTGAGGTCATCCTCCAAGCTGGTTACCGCATACGGTGCCGGCGCCCACGCCTTGCCCGCGCCTTGGACGAACACCGTGATGGCATCGCCCTGGGAGAGATCGGTGCCTTTGAACATATTGCCAGCATCCATCTCATAGCCGTGCATCGCCACGACCACGGGCAGGCGGTGGTGCTTATCCGCATTAAACGGCACGTGCACCACAAAACTGCGATGATTTTGCAGGTTAATGATCTGGTACTGACCATTGGCCGTTGTGCCTTGATCCGGCAGCGTGGTGATATAGCCATCGGCCGCGCCTTGCGATTCATTCGGCACGCTGCCCGGCTGCGGCAGTTCTTCCTCGCACCCTGCCATGAGCCCGGCGGCCGCGCATAACCCAGCGCATAGGGCCAGTGCTTTCTTGCCTACCTTAATCACGGGCGCGCAGCTTCACCGCAGTGCCGGTCGCTGTGACCATCAACATGTCATTCGAGGTGCCCATGGGCGAATAATCAAAGGCGATGCCCACCACGCCATCGGCCCCGAGCTCCTGCCCGCGTCGCCACAGCTCATCGAGTGCTGCCTCGCGCGCCTTGATGGCCTCGCTCTCATACCCGGCGGAGCGTCCACCGGTGATATTGCGGAGGGATGCCCCGAAATCCTTCAGCATATTAATACCGATGACGGTTTCCCCGGCGATGATGCGGATATAATCCGTAATCTCGTAGCCATCAACGGTATTAGTAGTGGTAAAAATCATGGACCCAGATTACATGGCTATAAGCCCACGCACTCCCTCAAAGAGGATGACCACGCCCAGCAATAGGAAGACTACGCCGCTGACAATATCCACCCATGCGGAGTTCTTGGCCATCCACTTCGATACCGCGCGAGTACTCAAGGCCACGCCCACGAAGAGCACGAGGCTTTCCAGGATCAGGACGGCACCCACCAGCAGGTTGGCGACGATGCCCATGCCGGGGTCGATGAAATTGGCAAAGATGGCGCCAAAGAAGATGACCACCTTAGGGTTCGAGAGATCGCAGATGAACCCCATGCGATAAGCGGTGCCGGCCTTGATGATGCCGTCCGGTGTAAAACCGCGCGGCTGCGGGGCACGGGTTTCGGTGCCCACGACGGTTGCGGGCGCGCGCCGCTCCTTGATGCCACCGGTAATGGCGGTATAGGCCATCCACAGCAGGTAACAGCCACCGAGAACCTGCAGCGCCACGAGGATCCCAGGATGCGCGGAAATCAATGCGGAAAGCCCCGCCAAGGAGGCCACGGTCCAGATGGTAAGGCCGGTGGTGCTACCTAGTGCCGCCCATACCGCCGCGCGCGTGGAGCGCGCGCCCAAGCGAATAATCTGCACCACGTCTGGACCCGGCGAAGCCATCGCCGCGAACCACACGCCCATTAAGGTCACTAGGGCGCTAATAGCCACCTAACACCTCCATACTCGCATGCGATTAGATTAACGCATGCCACTATAAGGAGCTTCTCACCTGCAGCGAAACAGGTAAGTTATGTGATTTAGGCAGCTTCTCAATCTATCTCTATAAAGCAGCCCCCCTGGCCGCGCTAGCCCAGGAGCTCGAGTGCACCCTCGACGGCCATCACGAGGCCCAGTAGCGCAAAGATGAGTCCCGAAACAATGTCAATGGCCGCCGAGTGGTGCGCAATCCAACGCGATGCGGCGCGCACAATGAGTGCAAAGGTAGAAAACCAGGTCACCGACATCGCCACGAGGATGACCGCCACCGCAACGGTCCAGGTGGTCGACATATCGGGGCGAATAAACTGCGCGAAAACCGCGCCGAAAAAGACGAGCGCCTTCGGATTGGACAGGTTCGTGACCACGTCAAGCTTATAAGCGCGCCACCCGGTCATGTCATTAATGCTGCCAGCCGCAATAGCCTGTTCCGTGTAATTCTCAGTGCCCACCACCACGGTGGATCCGCGGCGGGATGCAAAACCGGAACGAATCGAGGCCACACCCATATAGATAAGAAAGAGCCCACCAATAAGTTGCAGCGCATCCAGCACGCTCGGCCGCGCGGCGATCACCGCGGAGAGACCAGCCAAGGACGCAGTCCCCCAAAAGACCGTGCCGCTGCACACCCCCCAACGCACACATCAACCCGGCGCGGGTCGACCGCGGGGCCACGCGGATGACTTGAACCAAGTGGAATTTAAGTTCAATGTGTAGGTTAGCCGAATAAGAATCCCTGGCAGATGGTGGGGTAACCCTGCTCTGACTTCTGAATCTAGCTTGGATGCGCTGGGATTAAGACCGGTCACGTGTGAGAAGGTTTCGTGTACAACTAGTGATATGAACTTTTTATTGCTCGGTGGTACCGGTTTCCTTGGAGGACACATTGCATCTGCGGCAGTCGAGCGGGGGCATCAAGTTACTTGCCTTGCACGGGGTAACGGGAAGGTTCCCGATGGAGCTGAGTTTGTGAGTTCGGACCGTGACCGTGACGGTGCGTACGACGAGATTGCGGGGAAAACTTGGGACACCGTTGTGGATCTGACGAGTCAGCCCAAGCATGCGCGAGATGCGGCGGCGAAACTTCAGGCCAAGCATCGTATATATGTGTCTTCGAGCAGCGTATATGAAGACCAGGGAAGTATTTCTTCCGAGTCTGATTCCGTAGTCACTCCGCTTGAAATTGACCTCATGGAAAACATGGGGCAGTACCCAGGCGCAAAGTCTGCTTGCGAAACGATATATCGCAGCACAAATCGGTCGGTAATGGTAGTTCGCCCCGGTCTGATCGCCGGTTACGGTGACGAAACAGGGCGCAGTGGTTACTATCCGTGGCGCTTCGCGCATCCCACGGGTGAGAACGTTATCGTTCCAGACCCAGCGTTTCCCGTCGCTATGATTGATGTGAAAGACCTTGCAAACTGGATAGTTGAGTCTGCAGAAGTTGGGACTTTCGGAACCTTTAACGCCACGGGTTTTGCTACTTCCTTGTCCGATGTGTTCAAGATTTCACGTGAGTTAACCGCATCGAAGGCTGCAGCGCGACCTTTTTCCGATGAACTGCTTCTCGCTTGTGATGTAACCCCGTGGATGGGCTCAAATTCGTTGCCGTTGTGGGTGCCAGGTGTACAGTTTCGCAACATCGCGCTACTCGATTGCGCCGCAGCCTACGAAGCTGGCCTGCGGATTCGCCCGTTGAAAGAAACATTGGCGGATGCGCTGCGATTCGAAGAAGAACAGCAGGGTGAAAGACTCGCTGGACTCAGCGATGAAGAGGAAGTCGTGCTTCGCCAGCGGTTAGAAGATGGTATTTAGCTTCGGAGGAACAGTTTTAGTTGCAGTCGGGACCGTGCTGAGTTGTTCTTGTTCCGCGACTGACTGTGAGAATGAGTCCGAATCTGCCTGAGGGCAACTTCGGCGGTGCTAGCTCTTCGTGACGGGGAGCGATCTTGTCTTCTTTCGCCCCTCCGTGGAGTTCTGTTTCGTCATATAACCTCTGGTGTATGTGAAAGGTCGCGAGCAGACCTATTGCAGCAACCCCTTGACACCGCGCAATGGGTAAGCTGAATGAGCAAACGGTTAGAGCGATCGTGGGGAGGAGCCTCGGCATGAGTCTGAAAGATGACCTGGAGGAGTACGTCCAGAAGACCGTCGACGAACAGTGGGAACGTCGCGCAGGCCAGAAGGTGCCCGACGCCGATGACCTTCCGCTGAAGAACCTTGCTGTCGAGCTCGACGCAACTGTCCTCTACGCGGATCTTGCGTCGTCGACGAAGATGGTCAAGGGGTACAAGGACTGGTTCGCTGCGGAGGTCTACAAGAGCTATCTCTATTGTGCAGCTAAGATCATTCGAGCGCGGGGTGGTATCATCACGGCCTACGATGGGGACCGTGTCATGGGTGTGTTCATCGGGGACTCGAAGAACACCGCTGCCGCGAAGTGTGGGCTCCAGATCAACTGGGCGTCGAAGAATATCGTGGCAGCGAAAATCGCTGAGAAGTACCCGAAGAGCACCTTCGTGCTCAAGCAGCGGGTCGGCATCGATACCTCGAAGCTTTTCGTCGCCCGAACAGGCATCCGAGGCAGCAATGACTTGGTGTGGGTTGGGAACGCAGCAAACAATGCGGCGAAGCTGGCTGCGCTCGATCCTCGCTACCCGACCTACATCACCGCCGACGTCTACAACAGGCTGAATGAGACCTCGAAGCTAGGGGGTAACCCGAAGCAGAACATGTGGACTGACCTGGGGACCTCCGACATGGGCTATCGGATCTATGGGTCGACGTTCTGGTGGTCTGTCTGACGAGAGATGTCAACTGAGGGAGCTGATCCACTCGTCCATCTGCGGGATGATGGGATTTCCCTGGTACACGGTTCCGATGCCGGGCATCCCCTGCGGCCGGAGTAGGCCTTGGTTGTGATCGTTCAGGTTCGAGTAGAAGACGCCTCCGACGACAACCGGGCTCGATCCCCAACCGCGCCCCGCTAGGTGCGCTAGATGGGCTGCCCTGTTGACGACGTCGCCCATGTATACGACGTCGTTGATCGTGCTGCCGCTATAACCCGCCTTGATCATGAGGACCCGCCCGTACTCAACGCCTATGCCGATGCTGAGCTGGGTGATCCCTGCTTTCTCGTAGTGGTGGTTGAGGAGGTCTAGGAGGGTATTGGCCTGCGCTGCTGTAGCGAACACATCGTCGATGTGGTTGACCTGCGTCGTCTTGTAGGAGGCCCACACGCAGTCGCCGACGATATTGACCTCGCGCACATTAGAGTTGGAGTTTAGGACTGCGACCATTTCCGAGATAAACGACCGGTAGATCTTCGCAAGAACGGGTCTCTTGTGCTTCGATGTCAGGCCGGACGAATCTCGGATGTCAATGAAGATCGCCGAGCACATGCCGTAGAAGCCGTTAGAGAACGTGAGCTTGTCTCGGTCAGGGAGTCCGTCTACCTCCTCATACGCTCCTGCCGGCTGGTCCAGGATCGCTTGGATCCGTGCCGAGCTGGCCTTCCAGTCATACGGTCTATAGTTGCCGTCCATTTGCGTCCTAACTGTTCGTGATACCGACAACGAGGGACAGGACTGCGATAGCGGCTCCTGCAGCGAGAGCGTACCGGATGGCCCACTTTGCGGCGGATGCTTTTACCGTGGCAATCCGAGCATTGACATGTATCTGGTCAGCGAGATCTTTCGTCAGCTCAACAGGGTTAGAGGTCAGTACATGGAGCACCTCGCTGTACTCATGCCTCTTGCCCCTGAAATTTCGATCGATGCTTCCAAAAAACAGTCTGTTGATCGCGTCTCGATCTGCATCCTTGTCCTTGACTCTCGGTGTCAGTGTCCATCCGCACCAAGCGCCGGTAATAAAAAGCAACAAGCAGGTCAACCCAACGAGAGTGTCGAACAATACAGTCCGGGAAGTAACGTCCTTTGCGAGGTTGTATGTCATTGTTGCCATCACCCCGGTGAAGGCAAGTGTCACGCTGGCCTTCGCATCTGAGTGGCGAATCCACTCGTTCACCAATGCGAGTGTCTTCCATGCGTGATCTGGGTTAGGTTCGGGTGAGCTGGCGAGCGTGGTCGCGTCGTGCGGATGGCCCTCGGTGGTCCGTCGTCCACCGCGCCGAAACGGCATTCGAAACATAGCTCTAGAGTACAAAGGTTTACATAGATACTTCAGGAACGTCCATTACACGCGAGTCTCAAATGGGCCCACGAGCTGGCAGTCACGGGTAGAGCTTGAAGACGGTTTACGCTCCTGCCCCCGCAGCTGCCGGGGCGACTGCGGCGGAAGCGCTACCTATCGATTAGGAGGTTACCCTGTACTGAAACGTGGTCGAGTTCAAATTAAACGTGTAACGCGGGGCGTTGATGACGCTTCGCGTTATTGGGGGTAGGTTGAAGCGCGGTCTGTTCGTTCGCCGACGCGGCCGCCGCCGGATTCTCGGCGGCGATTCCGGCCCGAACCTCGGGGACATCCCCCATCTTCGATAGCTTGAGTGAGCACGACCATCTGATCTGGTGCGCTGGTTTTCGTTCGGCTCTCGGTCTATTCCGCCACCTCATGCGCGGCCGCGAAACCGCGGTGAAGAATCTGCATCTAGTCGGTTACGGCAACTGGAACGACGAGGGCTCGGCAACGCTGATGAGGGTGGGGTCCTTTGTCAAACACACTGCCCAGGTAGTCGCGGGCTGTGTCGATGAGACTCGGCAGCACTCCGAATGGATGTCCGTGGTATCAAGGCCGCTGAACTATTCAAGTTGCGGGACGAAAAGAGTCTCGCAGTGACGCTTGGTCCCTGAGCAAGTTCGATCCTTCCACGATCTGCACTGGAGACGCCAAGCGCTCGGGGCCCTTGACCGGCTGGGGCACGTGCCGGGTGGTGGCTCGCCCACAGCCCCCGTGCCCACACGCACCGAGAACGGACAGGCCACCGGGTACGATCCCAATTCCACGGAGACGGACCGTGAACTCGAATGACGTGCCTGGCCCAAGGTGTGTCCGCTCGGCGTGTGGTTTAACCCCTATGAGACTTGCCGGTCACAGCCTCAGCGCTTCGCTTGCGCAGCCCGCAGGCCGTTCAAGATCACGATCACTTCGGCGACCTCGTGAACCAACACGACGGCGGCCAGACCCAGCACGCCGCTGATCGCCAGTGGCATCAACACGATGATGATGGCCAGAGACAGCACGATGTTCTGGTTGATGATCCGGCTTCCTCGGCGGGCGTGCTGCAGCGCCTTCGGGATTAGCCGGAGGTCGTGGCCGGTGAAGGCGACGTCAGCAGACTCGATCGCGGCGTCAGAGCCGGTCGCTCCCATCGCTATGCCCACCGTCGCACCCGCCAGTGCCGGCGCGTCATTGATGCCGTCGCCGATCATCGCCGTCGGCGTCTTGGAGGAGAATTCAGCGACGATGCTTGCCTTGTCCTCAGGGCGCAGCTCGGCGCGCACGTCGTCGATTCCGGCGATTCCAGCCAGCGCCCGGGCGGTGCGAGTGTTGTCGCCGGTGAGCATGCTTACTTCCACATCGTTGGCGTGCAGGGCCTGCACGGCTTCGGGCACCTCGGGCCGCAACTCATCACGGACCCCGATCGCCCCGGCGAGAGCGTCATCGACGGTGACCAGGACGCAGGTCTGGCCCTCGGACTCCATGCGCTCAACGTCTGCTTTCAGTGGCCCGGCGTCGATCCATCGGGGGCTGCCCACCAGCACCCGTCGGCCTTCGACGGTGCCGCCGATGCCATGCCCAGCTTCCTCGCTGATGTCCGAGGCGGTGGGCGCTTCGGGCCCCGCTGCCGCGATCGCTGCGGCGAGGGGGTGTGTCGATTGCTGCTCAACTGCTGCCGCGAAGGAAAGCACCTGCGGCCGATCGAATCCGTCTGCCGGGACCACTCCGGTAACCTCAGGCTGGTTGCGGGTAAGGGTTCCGGTTTTGTCCACTGCCAGGTGACGGATGCCGCCGAGCCGCTCGAACGCCGCGCCGGACTTGATGACCACTCCGAACTGGCTGGCCGCGCCGATCGCGGCCACGACCGTCAGCGGCACGGAGATTGCCAGCGCGCACGGCGACGCTGCGACCAGGACTACCAGCGC
Organism: Corynebacterium sp. MSK158; assembly: GCF_030229085.1. Classification (NCBI taxonomy): domain Bacteria; kingdom Bacillati; phylum Actinomycetota; class Actinomycetes; order Mycobacteriales; family Corynebacteriaceae; genus Corynebacterium; species Corynebacterium sp. MSK158. The sequence continues at coordinate 8,181 of NZ_JASPHJ010000015.1, read as the reverse complement.
ACGGGTGATCCACGTCTCAGGGTCGCCCAGCAGTGAGCCGATAACGCCGACCAGCACCGCCAGGATCATCACCCCGGGCACTAGGGGTTGGGCAATCCGGTCGGCGATCCGGGCGCGGTCGCCCTTTTCCGCCTGCGCTTGCTCGACTAGGTCCACGAGTGTGGTCAGCGAGTTGTCCGTTCCAGCTGCGGTCGTCTCGACCTCCAGCACCCCGGCGGAGTTGATCGCTCCCGCAGGCACTTCGTCGCCGGGCGCAACCTCCTCCGGAATGGATTCTCCGGTGATCGCTGAGGTGTCAAGGCTGGAGCGCCCGGACCGAATGATGCCGTCCGTGGCGATCCGCTCCCCGGGGCGCACGAGCATTAGCTCGCCAACCTCGAGGTCCTTCGCTTCGACCTCGGCCGCTGTGCCGTCGCGCAGCACCGTCGCGGTCTGCGGTACCAGCTTCAACAGCGCCCGCAGTCCGCCTTGGGCCCGGTCCATCGCCTTGTCTTCCAGTGCCTCGGCGATCGAATACAGGAACGCTAGCGCCGCGGCCTCTCCGACGAATCCGAGGATCACCGCACCGACCGCGCTGATCGTCATTAGCAAGCCAATGCCGAGCTTGCGCTTCGTGACAAGGTTCCGGATCGCTCCAGGCGCGAACGTGTAAGCGCCCAACAGCAGCCCAACCCAATACAGTACCGTCGCGGGCGTCTCCAAGTCGGACCAGTCCAGCGCCAGTCCTGTTATGAGGGCTACGCCGGAGAAGATCGGCAGCAGTAGCTCAGGGTCCTTCCACCATGGCCGATCGAGCTCGTCGATCTCCGTGGCGGGTTCGTGTTCGCATCCACATGCTGAACTCATACGTCCGCTCCTTTCTCGCCGCAGCCGGGCACCGAGCACTCAGTGTCGATGCAGGGGGCATTCTCGTCGACGGCCAGTGTCGCGTTGACTAGCGCTTCGAGCGCTGCCGCGAGGTGCGGATCGGCGATTTCGTAGCGGGTCTTACGGCCCTCCGGCTCAGCGACGACAATGCCACAATCGCGCAGGCAAGACAGGTGGTTCGAAACGTTCGAGCGGGTCAGATCCAAGCTTTGCGAGAGCACAGCTGGGTAGCTCGGACCGTCTAGTAGGGTTATCAGGATTCGGGAGCGCGTCGGATCAGCCATGGCCCGGCCGAGCCGGTTCATGACGTCGAGGCGCGAAGCAATAGTCAGCATATGCTGAACTATACAGTGTGCGGTGAACTATTTAAAATGGGCTGAACTAACAGTCACGCGAAAGTCCTGCGACCTGCAAGAATTAGTCGATGGGATAGGCGATGACTGGTCCTTCACGGTTCGGCTGCCAACAACGAGGGGGCGACGTGGGCGGCGAAATTCTCCAGAATCTTCACGTGGATGTCCACACCCACCCCTGTGGGGATGGTGATGAACAGGGTGTCGGCGGACATGACGGCGGCGTAGGTGCGGCCAGCGACACTGACACCAGGTTCTCCCTCAAGGGCTAGACACTCACGGACATTGCGTACGGGTCGAACCACACGTAGCGAAGCTTTCTAATAGCCAAATGACTAACTCTTTTCGCTGGTATCCGGGAATGATACTTCCTTGAAGTCGGCGGTGTTGGCTACCCCACGTACGAAGTACTGGAACTGCTGCTTGGAAACCACTTTGGTCTACGAAGCCATAGCCTTCAAGCTACATCGCAGGAAAATTCCATTTCACGGTCGGTATGGGCCTTTTGCAGTTGGTTAATTCGAAATTTGTTCACCGTCTCCTTAGCCACCCGCACGATTAACGCGCTGTTTCGCCATCTTCGCGCGAGGCGAGCAGCTCCTTCAGGTGCGTATCGATGTCATCGAGCTTTTTAACAACCGCAACGGCGAAAACGATACTAATGACTACGGCGATAATGCTGAGCATCAATGCCTTCCTTTACTCTGGTGTCCCATTCCATTGGGCCTGGTTCCTTGCCAGGCAATTAAACCATGGTTCTGGCTAGGCGGAGGGGTGCGCGGTGGGGAAGGGGGACGTCGGCAAGCAAAAGCGCCGCGCCCCAAGACTGGGAACGCGGCGCTAGAGCAATCCAGCGGGAGGGTGCTTAGTGGTCAGCGCCCTGGATGGAGTGCTTGTGATCGCGGACTGCTTCGCCCTCAGCGTAGAGCGGCATATCCTGCTTAGCCTTGTACCACTCGGCGTGGTTCGGCTCGAGCGGGGTGCGGCCGGCGATGAGGTCGGCAGCCTTCTCGCCCACCATCATGGTTGGGGAGTAGATATTGCCGTTGGTCACGGACGGGAAGACGGAGGCATCCGCAATGTAGAGGCCCTCAACGCCCCACACGCCCATGGTGTCCGGGTTAACCACGGCCATCGGATCGGACTCCGCGCCCATCTTGGCGGTGCAGGATGGGTGCAGTGCGGTCTCGCCATCGTTGCGGACCCATTCCAAGATCTCTTCATCGGTCTGGACATCCGGGCCCGGGCTGAACTCGCGGGCGCCGACCTCTTCCATGGCCTTGGTATCCAGCAGGGAGCGGGCAACGCGCACGGCCTCAACCCACTCGCGGCGGTCCTGGTCGGTCTTCAGGTAGTTGAAGAGGATAGACGGCTTGTCGTGGATATCGGCGCTCTTGATGTGAACGTGGCCCTTAGTATCGGAGAACATCGGACCCACGTGCCACTGGAAGCCGTGCTTGACGTCCGCCTTCTGGCCGTCGTAACGCACGGCCATCGGCAGGAAGTGGAACATGAGGTTCGGGTAATCCTCATTTTCATTGGAGCGCACGAAGCCGCCGCCCTCGAAGTGGGAGGTAGCAACCGGGCCCTTGTGGGTCAGCAGCCACTGCAGGCCCATGAACGGCCAGCGCCACTTATCCAGGTAAGGCTGGGAGGAAGCGGTGGACTTGGTGGTCTCATACTGGATGTAGACCTCGAGGTGGTCCTGCAGGTTCTCGCCTACACCCGGCAGGTGCTTGACGACGTCAATTCCGTGCTTCTCCAGAATCTCACGGTCACCAATGCCGGAGATCTCCAGCAGCTGCGGGGTATTGATGGCGCCGGCGGACAGGACGATCTTCTCGGCGTAAACGCGGTGAACGCCACCCTGCCACTCATACTCAACGCCGACGGCCTTCTGGCCTTCGAAGAGGATCTTGGTGGTGAACGCGCGGGTACGGATCTCGAGGTTCTCGCGATCCATGTTGGGGTACAGGTAAGCGCGGGCAGCGGACCAACGCTTGCCGTTCTTAATATTGCGGTCAAACGGTGCGAAGCCCTCCTGGCGGTAACCGTTGACGTCATTGGTCAGGTTGTAGCCAGCCTCCTGCACGGACTTGAACAGGGCTTGGAAGAGCTCGGAGGTAGCCGGGCCACGGGAGAGGTACAGCGGGCCATCGTGACCACGGCGCGGATCGTTCGGCTCGGCCGCAGCGGCAGTCTCCATGCGGTTGAAGTACGGCAGGCAGTGGGCAAAGTCCCAGTTTTCCATGCCTGGGTTCTGGCCCCACTTCTCGTAGTCCATCGGGTTGCCGCGCTGGTAGATCATGCCGTTGATGGAGGAAGAACCACCGAGGACCTTGCCGCGGGCGTGGTAGACGCGGCGGCCGTTCATCTCCGGCTCCGGATCGGACTCGTACATCCAGTCGTAGTTCTTTGCGCCAATCGGGAAAGAGAAGCCGGATGGCATGTGGATGAACAGATCCCACAGGGAATCTGGGCGGCCGGCCTCAAGGACCAGCACGCGGGTGTTCTTGTCTTCGGTCAGGCGTGCGGCGATGACGGAGCCTGCGGAGCCGCCGCCAACGACGACTACGTCGCTTACTTCATCGGTGACCTTTTTAGCGGAACGCTTCTTGGTCAGCTTGTCCATAAAACCCATAAATCCCCTTCTTTCTGTGAAATATTTCACACGTCAAGATTGCCCCACCGGAAGTGAAAATATTGTAATTTATACAAAAGTCTGTATTTATTCACATCGCCTTATGTGCGGGCACTATCTCCAGAGTACACATCCCTCTAGAAGTTTGCCCATCTTAATGTATATTTACCTTGTCCGGATGGATGTCTCTGGAGATGAAATCCGAAGTCTTTGCGCATAGTTCGCCCGAATATGATTCATTTCACTCACCTATCTCTCCCTGCGATCTTGTGAGCATTTTGGGGCACCCGTGCGAAAGATTCGGCCCAAACCAACCAACAATAGGAGAAGTAGATGGCTAACTTTGACCCTCACGATCCTGAGGAGTCTCACACTTCAAGTAAAGACCCCCAACAAGGGGGTAAAAACACCTCTCTCGCAACCCCCTCTGGGGATACCAAAAAGCGCAGCCCGCGCTACCAAGTCCGCGCCCTCGTCGGCAGCTACAAGGCTGAAACCGGCGATGCCGTAGGCGCGGATCAGGTCCCCGCCCCCAAGACCAACTGGCCGGTATTTATCATCTCCGGCGTCCTCATTATCGCCATGGCGCTCTATGCCGGGCTCGGCCGCGATTCCGCGGCGGAAACCCTGGCTAGCGTCACCGGCTGGATCGGCCACAACCTCGGCTGGTTCTATGTCCTTACCGCCACCATCGCCGTGGTCTTCGTGCTCTATATTGCCTTTTCCAATGCCGGCAATATCCGCTTAGGCCCAGACCACTCACGGCCGAAATTCAATACCTTCTCTTGGGCGTCCATGCTCTTTGCCGCTGGCATCGGCGTGGACCTCATGTTCTTCGCCGTGGCCGAGCCGGTGACCATGTACATGCAGCCACCGGTGGGTGACGGCGAGACCATGGAAGCCGCCAAGGAAGCCGTGGTTTACGCGATGTTCCACTATGGCCTGACCGGCTGGGCGCTCTATGCCCTCATGGGCATGGCCTTCGGTTACTTTGCCTACCGCCTCAATATGCCGCTGGCTATTCGCTCCGCGCTCTACCCGCTCATTGGCAAGCGCGTGCACGGCCCTATCGGCTCCGCGGTGGACATCGCCGCCATGCTGGGCACCGTCTTCGGCGTGACCGCCTCCCTGGGCATCGGCGTGGTGCAGCTGTCCTATGGCTTCCACCTCATCTTCGGCATCGAACAGGGTCTTGGTCTGCAGTCCGCCCTCATCATCATTGCGGTGGCCATTGCCACGCTGTCGGCCGTATCCGGCGTCGATAAGGGCATTCGCTTCCTCTCCGAGCTCAACGTCTATCTGGCAATCGCGCTGATGGTCTACGTCGTGGTCTTTGGCAAGACCGCCTACCTCTTCGATGCCATCGTGACCAATATCGGTGACTATGTATCGAAGTTCCCGTCCTGGACCATGGAGACCTTCGCGTTTGCTGATGACCAGGCCAACGTTGATACCTGGATGCAGTCCTGGACCCTCTTCTTCTGGGCATGGTGGATTGCCTGGGCAACCTTCGTCGGCCTCTTCCTGGCCCGTATCTCCCGCGGCCGCACCCTGCGCCAGTTCATCTTCGGCACCCTGACCTTCCCGTTCCTGTTTATCCTGATGTGGATGTCCTTCTTCGGTAACACCGCCTTGGACATGGTCCGCTCCGGTGACTACCCCGAGTTCGCCGAAAACGCGATCAACGTGCCGGAACAGGGCTTCTACGACATGCTGCACGAGTTCCCAGGCTCCGGCATCGTCATCTTCTTGACCACCTTCATCGGCCTGCTGCTCTACATCACCTCGGCCGACTCCGGCGCGCTGGTGATGTCCAACTTCACCTCCCGCATCACCGATAACCGCCAGGATGGCGCGCGCTGGCTGCGCATCTTCTGGTCCGTCACCGTGGGCGCGCTGACCCTGGCGCTGCTGCAGATCGACGGCATCGCCACCGTGCAGTCCGCGACCGTCGTGATGGGCCTGCCCTTCGCGTTCGTGGTCTACCTCATCATGTTCTCCCTGTGGAAGTCCCTGCGCCTGGAAAACGTCCAGCGCGAGGCCCGCACCACCGCCATGCACGGCGTGATTTCCTCCCGCACCGAGCGCGAGCCTTCGGATTCCAACCTATGGAAGAATCGCCTCGACCGAGCCAATACCTACCCCTCCAAGCAGGAGATGGATACCTACCTGCGCGAAACCGCTACCTACGCCCTCGAGCAGGTGGCAACGCACATGCGCACTCGCGGCTACGATGCCCTCTTGCTCACCAGCGAGCTTCCCGACGTCGAACTTCCCCAGCTCGACCTCGAAGTTAAGCTGCACAATGAGCGCATGTTCCGCTACCAGCTCTTCCCAGTCGCGGCCGAGCGCCCCGACTTCAGCACAGGCGAGGGCGATGAGTACTACCGCCTCGAGGTCTACGATATGACCGGTTCGCTGGGCTATGACGTCTACGGCTATTCCGAGAACCAGATCATCAATAACGTGCTGGACCTTTACGAGCGTCACCTGGCCTTCCTTTACATGCAGCAGACCCAGCCGGGCGACTCCGATGTCTCCGATGGCGCCGAGCCCGAGCGCACCTGGCGCGAAGATAGCTAAGCTGGCCAGTACAACTACCTCTATGAGAGAAAGGTTGCTTTTCACTTGAGCACCCAGAACACTTTGTTCGACCCCACCCAGACCGAGCTGCTGAAGGGCGTGCATGCCGACGGCGCCCCGAAGTCCCTGTTCATCAACGGTAAGTGGGAAGCCGCCCAGAGCGGCGAAACCCGTACCATCATCTGCCCGGCCGATGGCTCCACCGTCGGCCTCGTTTCCGAGGCCTCCGACGAGGACACCGAGCGCGCCATCAAGGTTGCCCGTGAAACCTTTGATAACGGCGAGTGGGCCAATACCCCGGCCGCCGAGCGCGGCAAGCTGGTCATCCGCGTGGCCGATTTCATCTGCGAGCACAAGGAGCTTTTCGCTCAGGCCGAGTCCGCCGATACCGGCAAGCGCTACGAGGAATCCCTGGGCGATATGGATGACATCGCCAACGCCTTCGAGTTCTTCGGCACCCTGGCCCAGCACCAGGCCGGCCGTGTAGTCGACCCGCAGGATCCCAACCTGCGCTCGCGCATCGACGCCGAGCCTGTCGGCGTCTGCGGACTGATTACCCCGTGGAACTACCCGCTGCTGCAGGTCTCCTGGAAGGTCGGCCCGGCCCTAGCCGCCGGCAATACCTTCGTCCTCAAGCAGGCGGAGCTCACCCCGCACACCGCCATGCTGCTCATGGCCGCCCTCAAGGAATGCGGTCTGCCGGACGGCGTGGGCAACCTCATCACCGGCGCTGGCGCTAACTGCGGCAACCCGCTGTCCCAGCACCCGGACGTGGACATGGTCTCCTTCACCGGCGGCTTGGTCACCGGCAAGATCATCGCTAAGAATGCAGCCGAGACCGTCAAGCGCACCGCGCTTGAGCTCGGTGGCAAGAACCCGAACGTCATCTTCGCCGATGCCGACTTCGACGTCGCCGTGGACAACGCCCTCAATGGCGCCTTCTTCCACTCCGGCCAGGTCTGCTCCGCAGGCTCCCGCATCGTCGTGGAAGAGTCCCTGCACGATAAGTTCGTCGACGCCTTGGTAGAGCGCGCCAATAAGATCAAGATCGGCGGCCCGACCGACGAGAAGGCCGAGACCGGCCCGCTCATCTCCGCCGAGCACCGCGAAAAGGTCGCCGCTTACGTAGACAAGGCACGCGAGCAAGGCGCCAAGATCCTTACCGGTGGCCGCGCCGCCACCAGCGAGGACACCAACGGCCAGCACGGCACCGGCACCACCGACCTGGGCACCGGCGTCTACTACCTGCCGACCATCATTGATGGCGCTACCCGCGAGATGGATTGCGTGCACGACGAGGCCTTCGGCCCGACCGTGACCATCGAGACCTTCACCACCGAGGAGGAGGCCATCGCCATCGCCAACGACACCGAGTACGGCCTGGCTGGCGCCGTTTACACTTCCGACGCCGGCCGCGCCGAGCGCGTTGCCCGCGCCCTGCGCCACGGCACTATCTGGATCAACGACTTCCACCCGTACCTGCCGCAGGCAGAGTGGGGCGGCTACAAGCAGTCCGGCAACGGTCGCGAGCTTGGCCCCACCGGCTTGGCCGAGTACCAGGAGCACAAGCACGTGTACCAGAACCTCTCCCCTGCCGCTTGGGATCAGTTCGGCCTGCAGTAACTAAACCGGCCACCTAGCATTCAGCCCCCGCGCTCATCTGAACTGCTCCCCATTAGTTGGACTGAGAAATCAGTTTCCGATTAGTGGGGAGTAGTTTTCATTGAGAGCTCGAAG
>NZ_JASPHJ010000014.1:0-48911 GCF_030229085.1 Corynebacterium sp. MSK158 | reverse complement strand
TACTGCAACCGGGAGGTTGTGGGAGAGTAAGTCACCGCCGACACCAAACAACAAAACACAACAAAATACAGAAACAAAAAAGAAGGAGACGGTAAACCACCGTCTCCTTCATTTCACGTTTTACGGGTAGTAGCCTATACGCGGCGGAACTCGTGGCGAGCTGCATGCCCCGTTCTTTCTTCGTCGCGGAAGTTTATAGGCATTAGGCGCCCTAGGAGAACACTTCAGGTGGATGGTTTTGTCCCCGCAAATAGCTATGCTTATTGCCAGGGATCTACGAACTAGGAATGGCTCGGTGATTTTCCCTTGTTCACTCGCAGATAGCCCGCTTTGGTTCTAGGTTTCGCCACGTGACATTATCACGGTCTACACAATTAGACGGCTAGGTGTGATCGATTAGGCGGTGCGTGTAGAGAGGAAGGGCGGACTCGAATTCTCGGTATTTTCCGCTAAGCGGGTCAGTGAATTCGATGTGAGTAGCTGTTAGATGCATTGGGATTCGCATATCCTCCGCGTCTTCTGGGAAGATTTCTGGATAGACAGGATCACCCAAGATTGGTATTCCAGCTTGCCACATGTGGAGACGCAATTGATGGGTCTTTCCCGTGGTGGGTTTAAGCGTGTATTTGCCTAATTGTGGCAGTTCACCGTGGATTTTTTCATACGGGGCGTTATCTATTAGTTCTACTGCAGCCAGAGTAGTAAATGCGTTGGGGCTGCCATCGCCTACGCGGCCCTGGATTTCGCCGGGGGTTTTGGTGAGGTGGGAGGCCCACTGTAGGGGCGTCGGAAAGCGGCGGTATTCGGCGATCGCCTGATAGGTCTTTTGTACCTGCTTTTCCGCAAAGAGGGTTTGGTAGGCGCCGCGAACATCGCGATGTTTGGTGAATAACAAAATGCCAGAGGTAAGCCTGTCTAGGCGGTGCGCCGGTGCGAGCTCGTCGTTTCCTGTCATTCGTCGGAGCTGGACTGTAGCTGTCTGTACGATGTGGCGTGCGCGTGGCATGGTTGCCATAAACGGCGGCTTATCGGCGACGAGGATATGTTCATCCTCGAAGAGAATGGGGACGTCGTAAGGCACCGGTGTTTCGGGTGCCGGAATGCGGTAGAAAAAGACGTCCTCGTCCTGGCTCAATATCGAGTCCGGTCGGAGCTTGGTTTGATTGCGTAGGACAACCTCGCCAGAGTCGAAGCGCGCCTGGAGCGCCGAGGCGTCGTCGTCGGGGTGTCGATGGCGTTGTGCCGAAATTACTGCACTAAGAAAATCCCAGGCCGTTATGCCTGCCTCGGAGGTGCGCACGCGGGTTGGATTCAAGCCGTCTTTAATCGGCAAAGGCGTGAAACCTTTTCGGCGATGTATTAATGTTTTGTCCATGGATTTTAACTCTCTCATTGAACCGGTTGTTGCCTTTTTCTCTGAAGGTATTGGTGCCGTAATTCGCACCGTCCTGGAGTTTGTGTACACCGTTATGTTCCCGTCGAATTCCGAGGCTGCAACCGTCAACCCTCAAGCCTAATCCGTACTACAATTAAGGTATAACCACCGAAAGGACACATCATGGCTAAGGAAGACATCGTAGTCGTTGCCGTTGACGGTTCGGATGCATCGAAGAATGCAGTTCGTTGGGCCGCAAATACGGCTATGAAGCGCGGGATTCCACTGCGAATCGCATCTAGCTACACCATGCCACAGTTCCTGTACGCAGAAGGCATGGTTCCGCCTAAGGAGCTTTTCGACGACTTGCAGGCCGAGACCCTCGAGAAGATCGAGGAAGCTCGCGCCATCGCTCATGAGGTAGCCCCAGAATTGAAGATTGGCCACACCGTGGCCGAGGGCTCCCCGATCGACATGCTGCTGGAAATGTCGCATGATGTCACCATGATTGTCATGGGCTCCCGTGGCATGGGTGGCCTATCCGGCATGGTGATGGGTTCCGTCTCCGCTTCGGTTGTATCCCACGCCTCTTGCCCGGTGGTCGTCGTTCGCGAGGATAATCATGTTACGGACTCCACCAAGTACGGCCCGGTCGTTGTTGGCGTGGATGGTTCCGAAGTGTCGCAGAAGGCCACGGCTTACGCCTTCCGCGAGGCACAGGCCCGCGGTGCTGCTTTGATTGCCGTGCATACTTGGATGGATATGCAGGTGCAGGCTTCCTTGGCGGGTCTGTCGGCCGCCCAGTCCGAGTGGGCTGATATTGAAAAGGAACAGAGCGAGCTTCTGACTGAGAATCTGAAGGAGCCACGCGAGGAGTATCCGGAGGTTGAGGTAAAGAAGCTCATCACCCGCGATCGTCCAGTAAGCGCTTTGACCGAGGCTGCAGAAGGCGCGCAGCTTTTGGTTGTTGGTTCGCACGGCCGCGGTGGCTTTAAAGGTATGCTCCTGGGCTCGACCTCTCGCGCACTGTTGCAGTCCGCACCGTGCCCGATGATGGTTGTCCGTCCGGATGAGGAAAGCTAAAAGCTGCTGTTCATAGAGCGCTTCGCCCACAAGGGCGGGGCGCTCTTGTTGTTGTGGAGCCGCCTTAGGTAGTGTGCGCTCGTGTACGCTAAGGTATACCCGCTATTTTAGGAGGATTGCATGAATTTGGGACTGGGGCTTTTTAGCTCGATTGTTATTGGTATTATTGCCGGCTGGCTGGCAGAGAAGATTATGAAGCGCGACCACGGCCTGCTGACCAACCTTATTGTTGGTGTGCTGGGTGGCATCATCGGTGGCATGATTATCCACTTCCTGAACATTGAGGAAGGTGGATGGATCTTCTCCTTGATTGCCGCTACGGGTGGTGCTTGTATCCTGTTGTGGATCGTGGGGCTCATTAAGAAGTAGCCCGAATTTAATTCGCGTACAAACCGGTTTGTCTATAAAGTATAGATGAACCGGCTTTGTCGTTTTAGAGAGGAACCCATGGCAGAGAAGAAGTCGCGCCGTAATCGGCCCAGCCCGCGCAGCCGGCTGCTGGAATCGGCGACCAAGCTTTTTACCACCGAAGGCATTCGTGTCATCGGAATCGACCGCATCCTGCGTGAGGCGGATGTAGCTAAGGCTTCTTTGTACTCCTTATTTGGTTCCAAGGATGCACTCGTTATCGCCTATGTGGAAGCTTTGGACGAGAATTTCCGCCAAGATTGGGAGCAGCGCACTGCGGAGATGGCGGATCCGGATCAAAAGATCCTGGCCTTTTTTGATAAAGCGATTGAGGAAGAACCCAAACAGGATTTCCGCGGATCCCACTTTTTGAACGCTGCCGGAGAGTATCCTCGTCCGGAAACTGAGGCAGAACATGGCATCGTGGCCGCCTGCGTCGAACACCGCAACTGGGTGCATTCCACCTTGACGGCCTTGCTAACCGAGCGCAATGGTTACCCATCGTCCTCGCAGGCGAGCCAGCTGTTGATTTTCTTGGATGGCGGCCGTGCGGGTGCTCGGCTCACCAAGGAGATTGGGCCGCTGCAGACGGCCCGCGACCTAGCTACTCAGATGCTCTCTGCTCCCCCTGCTGATTATTCGATTTAAGGTACTTTCGCGCCTCCATACGTAGCTGGCTGACCCGCTTCTTCTCTTCCTTGGAGAGGGCGGGTTCTTTTTCGCGCTTGCGCCAGCGGCGAATGCTTTCGCGGCGCATAGCGTGGACATCCTCAGTAAGCGGGTAGTCGCGGTGCAAAATGATCTCAAAGATAGCGGTTTGGATCAGCATGAAGAGATATGCGCATCCCCAGTAAAGGATGATTGCTACCGGGATAGGTCCGGTTTGGGCCAGGTGCCACAGGAAGAAGGGGATTACCAGTAGCAAAAAGCCCATGAGAATGAAGACGCGGCGGTTGACCTTCTGATCAAATTGGGTGGTACGGAAACTGCGTACCAAGGAAATGACGGAATTAGCCATGGTAAAGGCAATAGCGGCAATGAGGATGGGATTGATGAGGTCGCCGTGTTCGCGGGCGAAATCCGTCAGCGGAGCGCCGTAGAAGGTGGTTTCGCGGAAGGCCGAGACATCGGAAGCATTCAGCATGCCCACGGTGGTGGAGCCGCGCTCAATATTGGACATGCGCAGGAGTACTTGATAGAGGCCGATGAAGGCCGGAATCATGATGAGCGGGGGAACACAACCAGCTGCGGGGTTGTAGTTATAGCTCTTCATGAGGTTCTTTTCCTCTTGCATGAGCTCCGCCATCTCCTCGGTGGTGGTGGCGTTATTCATCTGCTTTTTGATGCGGTTATTCTCCGGGCGGATGAGTGCGCCGATGCGGGCGGAGCGTACGGATATCCAGTTCAGGGGAACAACGACGCCGCGCACGGTGATAACCAGCAGGATGATGGAAATCAGCCAGGCCGTAGATTCACCGACGAAGCTGCTGATGAGCCAGTGCCAGAATTTCATGATTCCGGAAACTGGGTACATGAAGACTTCGTACATGCTTAACCTTTCATGGGCAGTATGGTTTAAGGCATGACTAAAGTTCTTGGGGAACTCATGCTAACCATTGGCGTGGTTCTTTTACTCTTTGCATTCTATGAAGCCTATTGGACAAATGTAGAATCCGGTCAGCTGCAGGAGGAGGCGAGCGCCCACCTCGAAGAGCAATGGCGCAATCCGCGGCAGAAGTTGGAGCCGGAGTTGGGTGAGGCGTTCGCGCAGCTCTACATACCCACGTTCGGTTCTGACTACCGCTTCGCCATCATTGAGGGCACCAATGAAGATGACCTGCTGCGCGGCCCGGGCCGCTACGTGGATTCCCAGATGCCGGGAGAGATGGGCAACTTTGCGGTTGCGGGCCACCGCGTGGGCAAGGGGGCTCCCTTTAATGACTTGGGCAAGCTAGAGACCTGCGATGACATCGTGGTGGAGACGCAGAAGGAGCGAATTACCTATCGCGTATTGCCCATCGATGGCGAGCAGGCGGACTGTTTCAATGGAATTCCGCCGGAGTATTCCCATGTGGCTGGGCGGCATATTACGACGCCTGGCGACGTCTCGGTGACCAACCCCGTGCCAGAGTCGGACGCCGATCCGAGCCGCGAGATCTTGACCTTGACCACGTGTCACCCGCAGTTTTCCAACGCGGAGCGCATGATTGTGCACGCTATGGAAGTAGAAAAAGAGGAGAAATAATGTATCGCGCTTTGTGGAATCTCTTGCCAGGGCCGACGCCGGTGAAGGCCATCTTGGCCATTGCTATTGCGGTGGGAGTCTTCTTCTTACTTATGGAGGTTGTATTCCCGTGGCTGTCGCCGATGATGCCGTATAACGACGTCGCGGTTTAAAGTCCCAAATTGGCAATCGCTTCGTGGGCGATTTGCTCTGACTTAACGGTTTGTTGCTGGTTGCTCCACACCAGCACCGCGTGCGTGTCCTTTTGTACCGCGTACACGGCGTGCTCATCGACTACGCCCCGGCCGCCTTCCCAGCCGTCGAAGGAGGCGGGTTCGGTGGCGTCGATAGGCGCGGCCCAATCCACTGCGGCGCGGGCGTCCTCGACCGTGGGCATATCGCGCACGATGACGGTGGCCTGTGGCTCGTCTTGGTAGGACCAAAAGACGCAGGCCGGGGTGGGAAAGTGCGTGTCGATGCCCTGCTTGGTCAGGCGCTGGCCGTTGGTTTCTTCGAGCCAGCCGGGGCCGATGTAGGGGCAATCGCTCCAGTCATTGACTTCCGCGGTTTGGGCGACGTTAACCTCCGGTGCTTCCGAAGCCTCCGGAGTCACCGTGGTGGTGGGCGCAGGGGTGGGTGCGGATGAATCGCAGCCGGCGATCCCAAAGGTGGCTAGGGCGAGTAGGGGAAGTAGGCTTTTGCGCATGAGCTCCACAATAGACCGGGATACCGACGCGCTGCGCACCGGCATCCATATCCTGACCGCTGGCCTGCTGGTGGTGGGCATTTTTACCTCCGCGCGGATGCCGCTTTCGCAAGCGATCATCAACCTGTTGCTTTTGGTGGGCTTTGCGGCCGTGTATTTCGCTGGCTCGGTATACGGGGAATATTGGGCAAGGCCGGTGCGCTACCTGTGGCTGTGCATCCTCTCGGTGCTGTGGGTGGCGGATCTGTTCGTGGCCCCAGCGGCAATCTATTTGGTTTTCGCGATGTTCTTTTTGTACCTCACGGTGCTGGACATGGCGGCGGGCATCGCGTGCGTCATCGTTGCCTCGATCATCACCGTGGTGGTGCAGATTCCGCAGGGTCTGACGTTTGGCGGTGTCATGGGACCGGCGGTCTCGGCGCTGGTGACGATAGCGATCACCTACGCCTTCCGGTCGCTGTCGCGGATGAATAAAGAGTTGATTGAAACCCGTTCGCAGCTGGCAGCCACGGAGCGCGATGCCGGCATGGTGGCTGAACGTCAGCGCATTGCGCACGAGATTCATGACACCCTTGCCCAGGGACTGTCTTCCATTCAAATGCTCCTGCATTCGGCGGACCGTGATCTGGATAAGCAGGACGCGAGCAAAGCGCGAGAGCGCATCGAGCTGGCCCGCAGGACGGCCGCGGATAACTTGCACGAAGCACGGGCAATGATTGCCGCTTTGCAGCCGCCGACGCTCAATGAGGCATCCCTTGAGGCCGCGTTGACCCGTATGGCGGAAAATTTCGGCACTACCGGAGATATCCACGTCGAGGTGGAATCCGAAGGAGAGGTACAGCAGCTGCCCATGAAGATAGAAGCGGCGCTGCTGCGGATTGCGCAGGGCGCTGTGGGGAACGTCGTTAAGCATGCAGAGGCAAGCCGCGCCCGGATCACGGTGACCTATGAGGGCGATGAGGTGCGCCTGGATGTGGTGGATAACGGCAAGGGCTTTGATCCGGCCGCGGTGGAAAGTACCCCGGCTGGACTGGGGCATATTGGGCTGGCCGCAATTAGGCGCCGCGCACAAGAGCTAGGTGGGGAGGTCATTATTGAATCCGCGCCGGGGGAGGGCACTGCCGTGTCAGCTAGTATGCCCTTAGGCAACCGGGTAGATTAAACTTTTGGTTGACAATGACATCGATAGGAGGAATGTCGTGATTCGGGTCCTATTGGCAGATGACCACGAAATCGTCCGGCTAGGCCTGCGGTCCGTGCTCGAGGGCGCAGAGGATATCGACGTCGTAGGGGAGGTCGCTACGGCCGAAGCTGCGGTGTCGGCAGCGCAGGCGGGCGGCATCGATGTCATTTTGATGGACCTGCGTTTCGGCGCGGGTGTGGAAGGGACCCGCGTTATGGGCGGCGCGGAGGCAACCGCGCAGATTCGCTCCGCGATGGTCACCCCGCCCAAGGTCCTCGTGGTTACTAACTATGACACTGATGCGGATATCCTCGGCGCGATCGAAGCCGGTGCCGTGGGGTATTTGCTCAAGGATGCTCCTCCGCAGGAGCTGCTTGCCGCAGTGCGCTCGACTGCGGAGGGTGATTCGGCGCTATCTCCCATCGTGGCCGATAGGCTGATGACTCGCGTGCGTACGCCACGCACCTCGCTCACGCCGCGTGAGCTCGAGGTCTTGCAGCTGGTAGCAGCGGGGGCGTCGAACCGGCAGATTGGCCAGGACCTCATGCTGTCTGAGGCCACGGTAAAGTCCCACCTTGTGCACATTTATGACAAATTGGGCGTGCGCTCGCGCACCTCTGCTGTGGCGGCAGCGCGCGAGCAGGGCGTGCTTTAATTAGCGGCGTTATACGCCTCGATAACGTCCTGCGGGATCTTTCCGCGGTGCGCCACTGGCAGGCCTTGGGTGCGGGCCCATTCGCGGATGTGGCTGGGGCTTGCCCGCTGCGCATCGAGCGCGGGGGCTATGCGGGCGGCGTCCACGTAGGGGGGGCGAGCAGATTATGGAAATGCCGCGCGTTATCCGTGAAGAGATCGATAAGGTAATTTTGACCGTTTACGCTGAAGCGAACGACTTCTAGCTGGTCTTCAGGGATTAGGGTGTGGTCCAAATCGTCGTAAAATTGGGTCACTTCACGGCGGGACGTATTTCCTCCAATTTTAAAAATTGCACCAAGTACAGAGAGCATAAACGGTGTTAAAGGGGTAGGGCGGTGAGAAGATTATCAGCAACTTTTTCTGGCCGAAAATACTTTTCCCGAAAAATCCCGGATCTTTATAGAAAAAATTAAACGCCACCACCGAATAGGAGGCGGTGGCGGCGTGTATCTCTTTTACTGGGCCAGGCGCTGCTGAATTTCCGCAGTAATGGAGTCAATTTCCGAGCTAATGGTCTTGTGAGCGCGGCGGCGCTGCTGTTCGGTCATGAACTCGGCATTATCGATGGCGGAGTCTACTTCTTGCAGACGGTCACGCACATCGCGTTTGAAGCCAGCCGGAACGTCCGTGTTATCGAGGGAGTTGCGGATGCCGGCGGTGCGGGCCTTGAGCGGCGCACCGTAGCCGGAGAAGGAAGCCATCTGATCCGAGCTCACGCCCGCCTTAGCGGCCTTGCGCTTTTCGCCCTCGGTCTTCAGGCCCACGTAACCGCGGTAGAGGAGCGGCAGCAGCAGGGGTGCGGCGGTGCGCAGTGCACCGGCATAGCGCTTGATGTTATCGGAGTTAAAGCGGCCGGCTTTGAGCTTGGCTAGCTCATTCTTGGCCATCTTCTCCTCGTGCTTGCGGCGTTTCTTAAGGCCCTTTTCCTCCGACTTAATGAGGTGCTTTTCCTGCTTGGCCAGGAGCTTTTGCTGGCGGCGGCGGTCCTTAGACTGGGCCTTTACCTCTGCCTTGGCGCGGGTCTTGGCGGCCTTTGCCTGTGCGCGTGCTTCTTGGCGGGCCTTTTTAACTTTCTTCAGAATGCTCATTAAATTTCCCTCACGTTTGATCGAGTCTGGATTCAACTTTACCTTGCCGTTCTATTAAGCTCACCCGGTGTGGAGGATGTGGTTGTTGCTTCGGATCTTGTGGGGTGCCGCTACCGCTTAGTGCAGCGGCGCGCGCACCCCGAGATGCCGCGTACCCATGCCTCGATTGCCCGGGCGGAACGCCACGCGGCCGCAGCGGAGGCCGTCATGCAGATGTTTCCCCGCAAGGGCTCTGGCAGGTTTCGCCGCATAGATCTGGAAGGTGATGAGTGGGAGCGCTCCATGCGCACCCTTGAGGCCTTAGCTTCCGGGTATACGCACATCACCAACGCGGTCTTCGCCACCGAGGAGTGGATGGTGCGCATAGATTTGCTGCTGCGCGAGGGTGATAAGTACACCCCAATTATCGTGTCTAATCACCGTGTGGCCCGCAAGAATGACACCAAGACGACACCGGCGGTGCCTACCCATCGCTTGGGCCTGAGTGAGCCGCTTGAGGCGCCGTATAAGCTGCGCCATCATGCGGTAGATGGTTACCGCTTAGCGTTTGCCGCCCGTGCTTTGCGGGATCTCGGACTCGATTCCGGCCGGGGCGGGGCCATCGGGCAGGACCGCACGCGGGCATTTTTTACGGAAACAGCGAAGTTTGATCTGGAACGCGCCTGGAATCAGCCGCTTCCTACCGCGCCGGTGCGGGTTAAGGAGTGCGCGAGCTGCCGCTTTTGGTCTTTGTGCGAGCAGGAGCTGGTGGCAGCGGATGATATTTCGCTTTTCCTATCCGGCGATCGTGCTAAGCCTTACCGCGAGCGCGGGATTACTACCGTGCAGGCGCTTATCGACGCCGACCTGGGCGAACCTTCCCGCCTTGCTGCTGCCTGGCGCGCCGGGGAGGTGTTGCTGCGCCGCGGCGACGTGCACGCTCCGCGCGCAGACGTGGAGGTGGACGTGGATATGGAAGCTTACCTGGACCAGGGCGCGTACCTATGGGGAGCCTGGCACGACGGTAACTACGTCCCGTTCGTTACGTGGGAGCCGTTGGGCGGGCGCGCCGAGGCAGAGAACTTTGCGGCGTTCTGGCGCTGGTTGATGGATGTGCGTGCTAAGGCCCATGCGGAGGGCAAAACATTTGCTGCATATTGCTACTCGTCTCACGGTGAGAACCATTGGATGCGCATGTCCGCGCAGCGTTTCCGCGAGGTGGATGAGCGGGAAGTAGAAGAGTTTATCTCCTCACCGGAGTGGGTGGATATGTTCGCCCACGTCAAAAGATCCTTCGCCGGTCCCTTCGGCCTAGGCCTAAAGGTAGTCGCCCCAGAAGCGGGGTTTACCTGGCCAGAAGAAGACTTCGACGGCGAAGAATCCGTGAACGCGCGTCGCGAGGCGCTAGCCGGTGACCTCGTGGCGCGGCAGCGCTTGCTGGACTATAACTCCGGCGATGTCCAGGCCACCCGCGCGGTTCGCGAGTGGATGGATGCCGGCGCGCCGGGTACTACAGCGCTGTAAATATGGCGTAGATGACCGCGAGGATCGCTATGCCCGCATAGACCTGGTTCCATTCTGGCCCCGGCTTCGGATCCGGACCCTCCGCCTTCTTCATCAAGACCTGCTTTTGGGCCTTGACCGCCCGGGCGATGAGCACGGGGTAGACCGCCAGGGACAGGATGCATAAGAGGGAGGCGACCACCTTAAGCAGGGAAATATCGGTGCCGATCCAGATGAGCAGCCCGCCGTTGACGAAGGTGGCGCGCAGGAGGCCGAGTTTGTCCAGTTGCTGCAAGCCCGCCCGGACGGCAGCGGGGCCGCCACCCATGGTGCTGGGCAAGAGGTAGCTCATCACGCCGATGAGCAGTTGACCGGCAAACCCCACCAGCAAGGCGAGGGTGGGCAGCGCCGGCTCGGGCATAAAGAAATGCTGCACCGTGTAATACACCAAAGACAGCACCAGCCATAGCGAGGCCATGAGCACGGAGACCGAGGCAAAGGTGATGCGATCGCGCGGGTCCTTAGCCACCGTCAGCACATTAGCGAGCCACTGCTGCAAGCTCAGCGCCCAACCGCAGCAGTAGGCGATAAGTCCCAACTCGGGGAAGCCGAGGAAAGCGCCCCCGATGGTGGCAACCACACCGACTGCGAGCAGTGCAAAGGAGGAGTGCATGTGGCGATTAATACCTTGGGTCCGCCAGATGGAGGGGAAAAGGATGGTGAGAGAACCGGCCGCGGCCAAGCCGATGAATCCTCCGATATTGGCAGCTATATGGGCAAGCAGGAGTGTGGGATGTCCGGGATAAACGGCCAGCAGCCCGCCAAAGATGGCACCCACCGGCAGGCACAGGGCGGAAAGTACATAGGCGCCCACTACGGGGCGGAAGCGCTTATCTTTGGCACCGCGCCATTGCTGGAAGAGCGATACCGCATGCCAGAGCATTATCAGTGCAATGAGCGTGGCGCCCACCTGGGTGACAATCCAGTGTTGGGACCAGAACTCCATGAGGATTTGGCCGATTAACACGAGGATGATTCCGGCATTGAGGCCGTAGATGCGGGCTAATTGGGTAGGGCGGGCAGACTCGGGGAGGCGCTGTTGGGTGAATTTCTCCGTGAGGTGCTGGGACCACACGATGATGCTATTGCTTACCAGTCCGAGGGTGAAGAGGTGGATGAGTACCCACCGGTAGTTCGGGACCAAGGTATGCGTTGCACCCACGAGGATGAAAACCATCATCCATAGGGATACGGGACGGGAGGCCTTGCGGTGCCATGTCCGCGCCGACCACTTATTCTCAGGCATAAAACCGATTTTAGCCGGATTTAATCTTGGTCCAAGTCAGCGCAGTAAGGGCGAGGGCTACGGCGGTGAAGAAGGCAATGAAAAGGGGCCACGATAGGGCGTCGAAAAGCAAGCCGGCACACGCGCCCACCACAGAAGAGCCAAAGTAATAGCAGAACACGTACATCGAGGAGGCCTCCGCGCGGTCATGGGTGGCGATCTGGCCCACCCACCCGGAGGCGGTGGAGTGTACGGCGAAAAAGCCCACGGTAAAGGCGATCATTCCGAGAAGCGTCAGCGGAAGGTTACCGGCGCAGAACGCGATGCCCACAGTAAAAAGTGCAGCCGAGCCGCACAGGGTTTTCCCGTGGCCGATTCGCGCCACCAGCGCTCCAGCCCGAGCCGAGGACCAGGTGCCAGAAAGGTAGAACAGGAAAGCCAAGCCGGCTAGCGAAGGGGCCAGACCAAAATCATCGATGAGCCGGAAGGTTAAGAAGTTATACATGGAGACAAACGTGCCCATGGACAGGAATGCGGTGAGAAAGAGCAAGGTCAAATCCCGGTTGGCCCAATGGCCCAAGAGCGCCCGGCTTTCGGTCTTGAGATGGATGGATTTAGACCGGAAATTGCGTTGGGCGGGAAGCAGTAACCAAGACGTAATGGCGAAGGCGAGTGAAACCAGCGCCGAGCCGAAGAGCGCCCAGCGCCAGGTGGAAATCTCCACCAGCCCGGTGGGAATGAGGCGGCCGGTAAGGCCACCGACGGAGGTGCCTGCAATGTAGAGGCCCATTGCGCGCGGCAGGGCTTTGTCATCGAGTTCTTCAGAAAGCCATGCCATTGCCGTGGCGGGGGCGCCGGACAGCAGCGCACCCTGCAGGCCGCGTACCACGATGAGCTGCCACCCCTCTTGGGCGGAGGGAACAATGAGCCCCACGCCGGTCGCGGCAACGGCCGAAATGAGCAGGATACGTCCGCGACCGAAACGCTCGGAGAGGATGGATGCGGGCACCACGCATAGGGCCAGCGCGCCCGTGGCGGCCGATACGGTCATGGCCGCCTCGGTGGAAGAAAGGCCCATGTTGTCTACCAGCGTGGGAAGAATGGCTTGGGTGGAATACAGGCTGGAGAAAATAGCCAAGCCCACCAGGAGCATGGCTACCGTAGCGCGCCGCGTTCGAGTCATGCTATTTAGCCTGCCTGGCCATGCAGCATGTGTAAAATGTGGAAAATTACGCTAATCGATGCGGAGTATGCATGAATGTGGAGGATGTTCGCGGCTTCCTCGCCGTGGTGGATCATGGTCGCGTGGGTGCTGCGGCCGATGAACTGGGGATCTCCCAATCCGCGCTGACCCGCCGCGTACAGCGCGTAGAAGCTAGTCTTGGCGCCCGCCTTTTCGAGCGCACTGGGCGCACCCTACACGTGAATTCGCGTGGGAGGGCTTTCGCTGCGGCTGGGCGGGAAATGCTCCGCGCCTACCAAGTAGGGCGGGACGATGTTGCCCGCCTCATGGATCCAGAACGCGGCACCGTGCGCCTAGATTTCATGCACTCGCTGGGAACCTGGTTGGTTCCGGACCTGCTCAAGAGCTATCGCGCGCAGCACCCGCACGTGGATATTCGCCTGCATCAAGGCGCGGCGCAGGAGCTGGTGAGCAGGGTGGAAAACGGCGAATCTGACCTTGCCCTCGTGGGCCCGCGGCCTGATGCAGCTCTGGGCTGGCACCAAATTAAGGTACAGCGACTAGGCCTTGCGGTGCCGGAGGGTCACTGGGCAGCGAACCGGCGGGAGGTGGAACTAGCGGAATTCGCTGCAGAACCGTTCATCGGCATGCTCCCAGGCTATGGCACGCGCATGCTTCTCGATGCCCTCGCGGACGACGCTGGCTTTAGCCCCCACCTCGTCTTCGAGTCGATGGAACTTACTACCGTTGCGGGGCTGGTAGCGGCAGGACTCGGGGTGGCACTTTTGCCGCTGGATGACCCTTATCTACAGGTGGGGAGCTTGATTCCCCTCACGCCGCCAGCGTACCGCGAGCTCGGTTTAGTGTGGCGCGCCGGGGACGACGCACCCCCAGTGCAGCAATTCCGGGAGTTTATCCGGGCATAGAAAAAGCCGCCCCGAAGGGGCGGCCGAAGTAACTAAAAGGAGTTACTTGGTGGCTGCAGCGAAGCGCTCAGCAACGTCATCCCAGTTGAAGACGTTCCATACGGCCTTAACGTAGTCAGCCTTAACGTTCTTGTACTGCAGGTAGAAAGCGTGCTCCCACATATCCAGCATCAGCAGCGGGGTGAAGTTGATGGAGGTATTACCCTGCTGGTCAGTCAGCTGCTCGATGATGAGGCGGCCAGCAATGTGGTCGTAGCCCAGAACGGCCCAGCCGGAGCCCTGCAGCGAGGTAGCAGCAGCGGAGAAGTGAGCCTTGAACTTCTCAAAGGAGCCGAAGTCGCGGTTGATGGCCTCTGCCAGCTCGCCGGTTGGCTCGCCGCCACCGTTCGGGGACAGGTTCTTCCAGAAGATGGAGTGGTTGGTGTGGCCACCCAGGTTAAATGCCAAGTTCTTGGAGAGGGCGCGGATGCGATCCGGGTTAGCCTCACCGTTGCGCTCTTCCTCGAGTGCCTCGAGTGCAGCGTTAGCGCCAGCAACGTAGGTTGCGTGGTGCTTATCGTGGTGGAGCTCCATGATCTCTGCGGAGATGTGTGGCTCCAGTGCGTCGAATGCGTATGGGAGGTCAGGAAGTTCGTAAACAGCCATTTGTTAAATCCTTTCTTCGGGTACGTGTCCGATGATAGGCACGGTGGAAAGATTTCGCCATGATTAATTCGAATTGTGGAACTAGCGCGAATATTAACTGGCCGCGGAATCGCTTTTCGCAGTACAAAGTTGGGAAGAAGGAATAAGGAAGGAGCTATACCTCATGTGGATGTTTAAGCCGGAGCCCAAGCTCGTGACTGCAGACGAGGCTCTGCCGGGTCGATCCGAGCCAATCCTAGCCCCCGCCCCGCACGCCGTTCTAGGAACACCGATTACCGGACCGTGGAAGGACGGGCAGCGGTCCATTCTTATTGCGTTGGGATGTTTCTGGGGCGCGGAGAAGATGTTTTGGGAGACCGAAGGCGTGGAGTCCACCTCGGTGGGCTATGCAGGCGGTACCACTCCGAATCCCACGTATTACGAGGTGTGCCGTGGGTTGACCAACCATGCCGAGGCGGTGGAGGTGGTCTATGACCCGCAGCGCATCAGCCTGCGCGATCTTGTCGTACAGGCCTTAGAAGCGCACGATCCCACTCAGGGTTTTCGCCAAGGCAATGATGTAGGAACGCAATACCGCTCTGCTTTCTACCCACGCACGGAGGAAGAGCGCGCAGAAATCCAGGGCATCGTGGATTCCTATGCAGAGAAACTCAAGGAATTCGGATTCGGGGATACCACCACGGAGGTCAAACTCCTCTCCGAAACTGATTCTGGGGAGTACTACCTGGCTGAGGATGAGCATCAGCAGTACCTATATAAGGTTCCTAATGGGTACTGTCCGCACCACAGTACTGGGGTGAAATGCGACTAAGCGTCGCGCCGGATAAAGCGGGCAATTTTCTTGGCCAACTTCGGCGTGAGCGATTGGCGGGATTGGGATCCTAAGACCTCATCCCAATACCAGAGCATTTCCTCAAAATAGTTGTGTCCGTGCCCGCCAGGGACGTTGAGGGAATTGATCTGGTCCAAGCCAATTTGCCACCAGGTAATGAACGGAACCCAATGCAGCTGCCGGAAGGTATCCGCGTGCAGCGATTCCGGCTGCGGTTCATGAATCCAGGTGGGCCTGCGCACGAGAAGGTTGAGATCCCACCACACGATGGCGTCGGAAGCGTGCTGGGCAATGAGCATGCGGGGGCGGCGCCAGGTGTGGGCGTAGTCATTGCCAAAGGCGTCGTGCAGCGTATGGTCAGGGGCCGCCGCGTAGCGCACATGCTTGCCGCCATCGATAACGGGCAGGCGTTCTAGGGAACCAATATCCCGGCGCAGGCGCTGGGTAAAGTGTGTCATGCGCGGAGGCCCAGAAAAGACCGCGCCATTGCACGCAGAAAGTAGGTCTTCCGCATTATGGTAGTTATCCATAATGGCGTAGGCGCCAAGCGATTCACCTGCGAAATAAAGCCGCGGACGGTTTTCTTTAGGCAGCCTATCTATTTCTTCTTGTACCACCCGAATCAATTCGCGGGCCGCTTGCTTCGGGGCATTCTTATCCACGAGGTAGGAAAAAACCGAAGGCAGGTAGGAATACTGCATTGTGACGGTGACGCAATCACCGCCGGTCAAAAACTCATAGGAGCACGCACCCCAGTTATTGATCCATCCCGAGCCGGCGGGCATTTGGATGACGATAGTTTCGCGCCGCAGGGCACCGGTGCGTTCGAGTTCGGCGCGGATCTTTTCCGCGGATTGTTGGAAAGAGCGCCCTGGTATGTATCCGGCGTAGATACGGATGGGTTCCTTTGCATCGGTTCCCGTCACTGTGCGGATATCGCGGGCGCGCGGGCCGTTGGAGACAAAGCGGCGTCCCTGTTGTCCCAACGCCGACCACGGCTCGAGCGACCATGGGCTGCCGGAGCGCTCCGGCTCCCAGGGTATGGAGGTGCCAGGGAAAATCTGCTTGTTTATTCGCTGCGCTTGGTGCGATAGCGAGCGTAGCCAACGTCGAAAGACCACGCGGTCAGAAAGTGCAAACGTCGTGAGGCTCAGTCCCGCGGTAACCACCGGCCAAGCAACGAGTGCAGGCACCCACCGGCCTAGCTGGCGTGACAGTTTAGTGACGGCAAGCTGCGTGGCCTCCCCGATGAGTAGGAGAGTGCCGTAGCCCGCGGTGCCCGCGGCCAAGCCGATGGCCGCCGTGGCGGGACCGCGCACGAGCTGCTTATTGACCAACTCCGCCTGCTTTTTCTGGTTGCGCAGCGAAAGCACGGCATTAAATGCAGTCCCGGCGCCAATAGCAAGGTGCATAATTTGTCGATGTTGTGGGCCGAGGCGGTCCTGCGGGCGCTTGCCAATGCTATTGAGCACGAAGCTTGTTGACGCCGCACCTAGATGCCCAATGCCCTGCCCGATTGCCACGTTGGCAGCGGTCACCCACCACGGGCGGGGAAGTAAGGAGGGCGAAACAGCAGCCCACGTAGCTAATTCCGCACCCAAAATTCCAGCCGACATATTGGGTGGTAAGGTTTGCCGGCTGGTCATACGGACGATGGGCGTGAGATCCGCGGCTACGCCAAGAGCGATTAGTGCAGCGCGGCGGAGTGCGCGTTTCATAATGCCCGATTATCCCAGATTTCGGTGGGATTTTCAGTGTGAGATTTAGCCCGTGCAAAAATCTTCAAAGAGTTGCACAATGGGGTCATGGCAAATCATGTAGGAAACAAAGTAGTTCTCATTGGTGCCGGCGATGTGGGAGTCGCTTACGCCTTCGCTCTCATCAACCAAAGCATCGTTGACCACTTGGCAATCATCGATATCGATGAAAAGAAGCTAGAGGGCAACGTCATGGACCTCAACCACGGTGTTGTCTGGGCCCCCACCCGCACCCGCGTCACCAAGGGCACCTACGCCGATTGCGCAGACGCCGATATGGTCGTCATTTGCGCCGGTGCCGCACAGAAGCCGGGTGAGACCCGCCTGGACCTGGTGGGCAAGAACGTCAAGATCATGAACAGCATCGTCTCCGATGTCATGGCGAATGACTTTGATGGCATCTTCTTGGTTGCCTCCAACCCAGTGGACATCCTGACCTACGCCGTGTGGAAGGCTTCCGGCCTAGACCACAAGCGTGTCATCGGCTCCGGCACTGTGCTGGACTCCGCTCGTTTCCGCTACATGCTGGGCGAGCTGGAAGATGTTGCACCGAAGTCCGTACACGCCTACATCGTGGGCGAGCACGGCGATTCCGAGCTGCCAGCCATCTCCACCGCGAATATCGCAGGTGTCCCGATGTCCAAGAAACTGGATACGGATCCGGAGTATGCAGAGCGCATCGAGAAGATCTTCGAAGACACCCGCGATGCCGCCTACTCCATCATTGACGCTAAGGGCTCCACTTCCTTCGGTATCGGCATGGGCCTGGCCCGTATCACCGCCGCCGTCATCCAGAACCAGGACGTGGCGCTGCCAGTATCTGCTTACCTGCAGGGGGAGTATGGTGTAGAGGATCTCTACATCGGTACCGCTGCCATCATCAACCGCTCCGGCATCGTGCGCGCGATTGAGCTGCAGCTCAATGAGCACGAAAAGGAGCGTTTCGATGCTTCTGCCAAGACCCTGAATGACATCAAGGAAGAGTTCTTCGGCTAGTGAAGATTGTCGCTCATAGGGGATACTCCGGAAAATATCCGGAGCTGTCCCCTCTAGCTTTTGAAAAAGCCCTAGATTTGCCAATTCACGGCGTCGAGTGCGATGTGCGCTTGACGCGCGATGGAAAAGTAGTGGTTCAGCATGATCCCACGTTGGACCGCACCGCGGGGCGCCTCGGCCGCATTTCCAAGATGGACTGGGAAGAATTGCGCGGCGTTGACATCGGTTCGGGCCAGCGCATGATGCTTCTCGACGAACTCTTGGAACTACTTCAGGGCACACCGCACCACCTTTATATCGAGACCAAGCACCCCTCCGGGCAAGGTGACATCCTGGAGGAGCAAACGGTGCTGCGCCTGCGTTATGCGGGGCTTTTCGACGACCCCCGGATCCACGTCATTTCCTTTTCCCACCACGCCATCCGCCGCATGCAGAACTTGGCGCCGCACATGGACCGGATTTATCTTCGTCGCGATTGGGAGCGCCATGTCAACCGTCCCGATGTAATGCTGTCCAAGCCCACCGCGCTCGGCGTATCGTTGCTGCGCGCGAAGCTGCGTCCAGCGATTATCGGAGCGCAGGGATTGCCTACCTACCTGTGGACCGTAGACAAGCCGGAGGATATGAAGTGGGCGTGGGCTAATGGAGTGGATATGCTTGCCACCAATCAACCCGAAGTGGCCCTACATGCCATTGAGCTCTAGTGAGCAGGTATCTTGGAGGCATGGCCAAGAAGAAAAAGAACAAGGAACAGCTGCCTGAGGGCATGTCCCGCCGCCAGGCAAAGCTCGCTGCCCGCGCCAAGGAGCGCGCCGCCCTGGAAAAGGACCCCCGCCCCTACGGCGGACTTGCTGCGGAGGCCTCCCTGGTCGCCATGCAGGAGTTCGTCCCCTCCGCTTTTGCCAAGCTTGACGTTACAGGCTGCGATAAGAACGTGTATGTAGCCACCGTCCTGCCGGGTGCTTCTGCTGCGCTTATTCGGGACACCGAATTTGGCGGCGATGCCTTCGTGGGCCTGCAGGTGCAGTCCCATACCCACAACCCGGGTCGCGACCTCGCCTTTGCCCTTAACTGGGTGAAGAATAATGAGCCGGGCGCCACCCTGGAATCCACCGCGGCTGACGGTTCGGAGCCGAAGTTGGAGGAGCTTATCGATTCCTCTGCTACCCTCGACGTGCAGGTTCACCAGGACTTCGAATGGTGGATTCCGGAGGGAGCACAGGTCACCCCGCAGATTGCACAGTCGCTACGCGCCGCTAATGATTCCGTCATTGAGTCCTATCAGGTGGGCGAGAACATTACCGGTGCGGCCTTTTGGGCAAATGCCGGCGGCGGCAAGGCCCACATCCGTTGGGTCCGCCCGAATGACGATGAATCCGCATTCCTGAACGCACTGGCGCGCGTCGCCGCCCGCGGCGAGCTGAACTTGGGCGAGGGCACCAAGTTCGCCGGTGTTTTCCGCACCCACGGTCTCATCGCTCCGGTTTTCGACTTGGATCCAGAGGTTGACCACGCTTCTTATGAGGACCACCTCACCCGCGTGGACAAGGCCTTGGAGGAAGAAATTTCTAATAATGCCCAGCTGAACGCCGATGAGCGCAAGCAGCTAGAAAACATCAAGTCCCGCCAGGTGACCCTGCGCTAAAGACAGGAAAATGGCCCTTCCCCCAGTAGAGGAAGGGCTATTTTTTGATCGCTATTTGAGAGAATCCCACAACCCGGCGGCTGCTTCATCGTCCCAGAGGACGACGTTGCCTACCTCGGTATCTTGGAAACCGCCGATGGGGACGGTCTCTGTGTCTACACCGGAGCCCATGGCTAGTGCTACGCGGGCGAGGTGCCAGACGTGGTCGCCCTCACCCACGATGAACGAGGAGGCGGTGTGGTTGACCAAGGAGAAGGCGCGGAATGGGTTAATCAGGGTGGCCGGGGAAGCAACCTTATCCAGCAATGCGGAGAAGAATTCGCGCTGTCGCTGCACGCGGTCAAGGTCACCCATGGCGGTGGCGCGGGTGCGCACGTAACCGAGGGCGTCGCGGCCCTTGAGCTTCTGGCAGCCATCTTGGAGATCAATGCCGGCCAGCGGGTCATTGATGGGTTCCTTCACGCATACGTCTACGCCGCCGACGGAGTCGACCACATTAGCTAGGCCACCCATACCGATCTCGGCATAGTGGTCGATGTGCAGACCGGTCGTGCCTTCGATGGTTTGGGTAAGCAGCTGCGGTCCACCGTAGGTAAAGGCGGCATTGATCTTGTCCATGCCAAAACCGGGGACTTCCACGTAGCTATCGCGTGGGATGGAAACGAGCTTGGCCTTGCCGGTACGAGGGATGTGCAGCAGCATGATGGTATCGGTGCGGCCCTCACCCACATCACCACCGGTGCCGAGCTCAGCCTGCTGCTCCTCGCTGAGGCCTTGGCGGGAATCGGAGCCGACGAGCAACCAATTGGTGCCGGCGGTATTAGACACTTGTTCTTCTGGCAGCGCCTCCACGCGGGTGAGGCGGGCATCGGTCCAGAACATGAAGACGAGGTTGAATACCAGTAGGACAACGAGCGCCAAGCCAACGCACCCGAGGGCGCGCTTGGCCGGATTGACCTTCTTGCGGCGGCTGTGTGGGCGCTGCCGGGGCGCCGGGCGCGGCTCGGTACGACGAGGCGGGCGCTGCTGCGCGCGGTACTGGCTGGGGTAGCGGCTCGGTGTTGGCGGCGGAGTGCGGCGCGGGGGCTGTTGCTGTGGCTGCGGAGCGCGGAAAGATTGTTGCTCGGGTTCCTCGCGCCGCGGCGTTGGGCGGGCGGAGGAACGGCGTCGAATGGGGCGGCCGTATCGATCCTTGAGGGGACGTCCATCGGCCCCAAGGACGAATTCAGTGGAGGAGTCGTCGCCGGCGCGGCGGGCCTCCCGATGCGGATCTCGTCCTGATTCAGTCATGCGCTATACCTTACAAGGAGCAGGGAGCAACGCCTGCTTCGCGACGTCCCCTACGGGCATTTTCACAGGAAGGAATAACCCACGAAAGCGATGGCGTCGATAAGAAAATGCGCTATGACCAAAGGCCATACCCGCCCCGTGCGGTGGTAGTAATAGCCGTAAATTAAACCCATGATGATATTGCCAAAGCCAGCGGAAACTCCCTGGTAGAGGTGGTAAGAACCGCGGAGAATGGAGCTGGCGGCCAGCGCTGCTGGCAGCGACCAGCGGGCCTGGCGCAAGCGCGTCATAAGCCACATCACTACCACGGTTTCCTCCGCGAAGGCGTTGGCAGCGGCCTTGAGGAGGGAAACGGGGATTTCCACCCAAGCATTGGCGAAGTCGCCGGGGAGGACCTCCTTGCTCCACCCCAATTGCACCGCCGCGACATACAGGGCGAGCCCCGGGATGCCAATGAGGGCGGCAAGCCCTGCGCCTTCTAGCCAGTCGCGGGCGCGGTGGGCACGGGGCACTATGCGGTCCTTGGCCAGCAGGAAAAGCGCTAAGGCTCCATAGGAAAAGAGCACGGCGGCCGAGCACAGCTGCAGTCCCATATCCACCCAGGCAAGGGAGGATTGGCTGGAGTTGAGTGTGACCGATTGCTCGTCGAGCCGCTGCGGTGCGGCCAGGGAATTGATGAGGTTCAACACCGCCCGCACCCCGGAAATGCCAAAGGTGAGGGTGAGGACGATGAGCAGCTCGGCGCGTAAGGACTTGGTCATGGGTGGAGGATGTGGGCGAGGCCGAGCAGGGCGGCGTCGGAAAGCGTAATGCCTCCTAGGTGCACGCCTACTGGCGGGTGATTGGGAACGGCCCATGGCACGGAAATGGCTGGCAGGCGGGCCATGTTGAAGAGGGAACCCCACGGAGACCACCGGGTCTGGGCCGCGAAATTCTCCGCATGGGGCAGGGACAGGAAAGAACCACTACGCGGCGGGTCCGTGGTGAGCATTGGGGTGAGGATGGCATCGACGCCCCATTCCTGGGCCAGCAAGCCAGGTAGCTGCCGGACATGCGCCCGCGCCGCGGCCAGCTCAGCGGCGCTCACGCGCCGGCCCTGTTGAGCAATCCACTCCGCATAGCCCGCCGCCGGGTTAAGCCCCGCCAGGCGGGAGGTAAAGGTCGTGCGGAAATGTGCAAAGGTAGCTCGGGCCTGCGGATACGGGGAAATGGGCACCACGGTGAAGCCGGCTGCCTGTAGGCGTTGGGCGGCCTCGCGGGCGGCGCGCAGGTGGTGGGCATCGACGTTGGCATCACAAAACAGCGGCTCTACCAGCAGACCAATGCGGGCGCGCGGGGTGATCATTCGGTGGCCATGCAGAAAGGCATTATCGGCCACGGTCCGGGTGATAAAGCCCTGCACACCCAGTTCATCACCTGCCGGTTTAAAGCCCACCACGCCGCAGGCCGCGGCCGGCACTCGGATGGAACCGCCGCCATCGCTGGCGTGCGCCGCGCGCAGCAACCCCCGCGCGACCTGTACCGCCGCACCGCCAGAGGAACCACCCGGAGTGCAGCCGGGATAGAGGGGATTATAGGGATGGGGCAGGCCTACTGGTTCCGTATCTACGCGCAGACCCAACTCCGGGGTGGAGGATTTACCGATGATGCGCGCACCCTGCTTCTCCAAGGCTTCAATAAAGGCATCGCTGCGCTCGGGGTAGTAGGTGCGATCGACATTTCCCAAGGTAGTAGGCATGCCGCGGACATCGCAGAGATCCTTAGCGGAGAGGACCCAGCCGGTCAGCCGGCCTCGGCCGGAGGGCTCGCGGTCTACATCCAGGTAGGTGAAACCGTGTTCCTCGGGGGCAAGACCGTGCAGATCCGCGCGGAGTTGTTCTACGGAAAAGTCCATGGGGCACCAGTCTAGTGGGCTAAGGTGACGTGCATGACTACCACCATCGCCTTCCTGGGGCCAGCCGGAACCTTCACGGAAGCCGCCGTGCATAAGTTTGCCGCGCACCTGCCGCAGGTAGAGACCATGCCGGTTGGCTCGCCTTCGGAGGCCGTGGCCGCCGTGCGCGCCGGGCACGCCGAGTACGCCTGTGTAGCCATTGAAAATTCCGTCGATGGTGCGGTCACCACCACCTTTGATGCGCTGGTTGAAGCCGAACCGGTGCAGATTTACCGCGAGGTGGATATCCCCGTGGCCTTTAGCATCATGACCCGGCAAGGCGCGGGTGACATTGCGCGGCTGAGCACCCACCCGGTGGCGTTCCAGCAAATCCGCGGTTGGGTAAAAGACAATCTGCCGGAGGCAGAGTTCGTGCCGGCCAGTTCCAATGCTGCGGCGGCCGAGGCTGTAGCCCGTGGGGAAGCGGATGCGGCCGCAGCGCCGGCGCGGGCCGCCGAGATCTTCGGCCTGGAGACCATCGCCCAGAGCGTGGCGGATGTTGAGGGTGCCGCAACGCGCTTTGTCCTGGTGGGGCGTCCGGGAAAACCCACTGCGCGAACGGGCCAGGACCGCACCAGCGTCATCTTCACCCTGCCAAATGAACCGGGCAGCCTGGTGGGGGCGTTGCAGGACTTTGCGCACCGCGGGGTGGACCTGTCCCGGATTGAGTCGCGCCCCACGCGGGAGGCCTTTGGTACGTACCGCTTCTACGTGGACCTCATCGGGCACATTGACGATCAACCGGTGGCAGAGGCGCTGCGGGCCTTGTGGTTGCGGGCAGAGGACTTGCTTTTCCTTGGCTCCTGGCCGGCGGCAACGCCCGCGGGCAAGCCACCGCGCGATCTGGCAGCGGCGGATGATTGGGTAGCGCGGGCACGCAGGGGCCAATAATCTAGAAGCATGCCCGGAAGAATTATCCTGCTGCGCCACGGCCAGACCTATTCCAATATTTCCCGCTTCCTCGATACCCGCCCGCCCGGGGCAGAGCTTACCGAGCGCGGGCGCGACCAAGCTACGGAGGTAGGCCGTGAGCTAGCGCAGTTGGTGGGCGAGCGCGAGGTGGAATTTAAATGCTCCATTGCCCTGCGCGCTCAGCAGACCGCGATGCTGGCGGCACGCGCCTTTGAGCAGGAGCGCGGCATGCCGGAATTTTCCCAGCGGGTTGACGTAATTGCCGGCGTGCACGAAATTTTCGCCGGTGACTGGGAGATGGACGGTAGCGAGGATGCCCATAGGTCGCACATGATGGCCATGCGTGGCTGGTGCGATGGCGAGCGCGGCGCCGGGATGGAAGGCGGCGAGACCTTGGATGATGTGCTGGCGCGCTACCAGCCGGTGCTGGAGGGCATTGCGGAGCAGCTTGCCGACGACCACGATGTCATCCTTGTCAGCCACGGCGCCGCCATCCGCGTGGTCACCAAACACGCCACGGGTGTTGACGCCGACTTTGCCTATACCGGCTACCTGGCCAATTGCCGCTTTATGGTGATGGAACCGCGCGGCAAGGACTTTGGTGAGTGGACGTTGACCCGGTGGGCGGATACGGAGCTCTAGCCCCAGCCCAAGCGGTGCAGCTCCTCTTCCTCGAGGCCAAAGTAATGGCCGAGTTCGTGGAATACGGTGACTTTGACCTGCTCTGCTAATTCTTCCTCGCTGCCGGACCAGCGCTGCAGCGTGTTGCGGTAAATGAAGATCGCATCGGGCAGGAAACCGGTGTGATCGAAGGTGCGGTGGGGCAGTGCCACGCCCTCGTAGAGCCCTAGCAACATAGGGTTATCGGGGTTTTCATCTTCGACCAAAATGACGAGGTTGCGCATGCGGCGCACGAATTCCTCGGGGACTTGATCCAGCGCCTCGTTGACCATCTCATCGAAGCGCTCTTCCGATACCTCCACCATTAGGGCGCTGGGGCCGGGGCGGGGGCGGCAGACTCGGGTGCCGGGCTCTTGTCCTTGTCCTCACGCAGTGGATTGCGCTCGGGGCGTTCCTCCGGCGGTTGGCCGTCGATAGTCAGCGCTTGGCGGCCACCGGTAGCGGAACCGGTGATGGCAGAGAAACCGCCGCCTTCGCGGGCATGCACAAGGGAGCAATTGACGGACTTGGTGCCGCCATTCCACGAGGCCTCGGTGATAGAGCCCCAGAATGGTTGCAGCGTGGACTGGTAGAGCTGCTCCTCGCCGCCAAGGTAGTCCTCGGTGGCAGCGGTACACGTATCGGATAGGAACTTGTCCATATCCTTGCCGTCCGGGTAGCCGTCAGGGAACTGCTTGCCCACATCGATGACGGAAACGGTCTCCATCTGGTGGGGCTTAGCGCAGTCAACGACGTGCGGAACCTGCTTGTCATCGATGGCCAAGCACTCGCCCGGCTTGGCGAGGTTTGCTTGCTCGGAGGCCTCGACGTTGCCGGTAGTAAGCTGTGGTACGCCGTGATCATCGGTGGTTTGCAGGCCGCACAGCAAGGTGCGATCGCCGCGATCCCAGGCGGACTGCGGCGGCAGAATGGACGCCACATCGTACTTACCATTCGGATCCCACTTACCGTGCAGGTAGCCCACAGTGGCGGATTCGCACAGCTCATCGCGCAATTGGTGTTGGCGGGTAAGCGCTGGGCGGTTGGCATCAGGGCCGAATTCGCTGGTGGGGTAGACGCTCAGGTCTTCGGTCTTGGAAACCTCGAAGCGGTGCTGTTCAGAGCACGGTACTTCCTTGAACCCAGTGGCGGAGCCATCCTGGGCGATGTCCCACGTCAAGCAAGCGCCGGCGGCCGCAGCGGTGAAGGGCTCCGGTTTAGGAGCGGCGGTTTCTGAAGTATCCCCGCTATTGTGCTGCTGGGCAGCGGTAGTGTCTTCGCCGCCCGATTTGTGGGAGCTGATAACGCCATAGATGCCCATGAAAACGGCCGCCGCGATTGCCGCAATCAAGACAATCTGGACGGCCACAGCGGAACGCCACGCAGGTGATTTCTTCATAAGGCCTTTAATCTTACCTGTTAAGCAGGGTGCTGGCTAGATACTGTTCTCCCTAGCCACCCGGGTAGTCAGCCGGTAGCGGTCGGTGCGGTAGACGGAGGAACACCACTCCACCGGCCTATCGCCCGAGCGGGAGTAGCGCACGATGTGTAGCAGTGGGGTGCCCACGGGGACGTCGAGAAGCGGAGCAGTGTCCGCATCGGCTGAAATCGCCGAGACCGTTTGATCCGCATCGGTGATGGGGACGTTAAAGACGGAGTCGAGGATGGCGTAGACCGAATTGTAGGTGTCATTTTCTAGCAGGCTGGGCGCATACGTGGAGTTATACCAGCCGTCATCAATGGAGTAGGGCTCGCCATCGCCCAAGCGCAGGCGGCGCAGGTGAATATGTTCGGTTTGGGCAGGAGTATCAAAAAAGAGGGCGGCATCCTCCGGGGCGCTGCTGCGTCCGCTGGTAAGGATTTTGGAGGAGGCGGTGACGTCTTGTGCGCCCATCTCATCCGAGAATGAGGCCAGGTGGAGCCGGGAGACCAAGGGATTGGGCGCTACGAAGGTGCCCTTACCGCGGACGCGGCGCAATTTTCCGGCCGCGACAAGATCCCCGATGGCGCGGCGGACCGTGATTCGTGACACGCCATAGGTTTCTTCAAGAAGCCTCTCGCCGGGCAGGATATCGCCGGGTTTGAGGGTCGTGCGGCACAATTCTTCGAGGATATCGTGCAATTGGGTGTGTTTTGGAACGGGACCGTCCGTAATTGTGCGGGCGGGGAGCTGAACGGCGGACATAAAGCCATCATAATTCGCTGGTTATTACCACCGCAAGGTGTTGCCAATACGCTAAACTTACATTCGTGATTGATCTCAAGCTACTCCGCGAAAACCCTGACGTTGTCCGTGCTTCCCAGGTGAACCGAGGTGAGGATCCCTCCCTCGTAGACCAGCTTTTGGAAGCTGATGAGCAGCGCCGCGCTGCTATCCAAAAGGCCGACGAACTGCGCTCCGAGCAGAAGGCTTTTGGCAAGAAGATTGGCCAAGCCTCCCCGGAGGAGCGTCCGGCACTGCTGGAGGGCTCTAATGAGCTGAAGGCCAAGGTCAAGGAGGCGGAAGAGGCACAGTCTGCCGCTGAAGCCAAGGTGGAAGAGCTGCAGTACAAGCTCGATAACGTGGTCGAAGGTGCCCCGGCCGGCGGTGAAGATGACTTCGTAGTGGTCGAAGAAGTCGGCCAGATTCCTGAGTTCGACTTCGAGCCAAAGGATCACCTTGAGTTGGGTGAGTCCCTCGGCCTTATCGACGTCAAGCGTGGCGCCAAGGTAGGCGGCGCTCGTTTCTACTACCTCACTGGCGATGGCGCCTTCCTGCAGCTGGGAATGCTGATGCTCGCGGCGCAGAAGGCGCGCGAAGCTGGCTTCAAGCTGATGATCCCGCCAGTTCTGGTTCGCCCAGACATTATGTCCGGCACTGGTTTCTTGGGCCAGCACTCCGATGAGATTTACTACCTGCCGGCCGACGATATGTACCTGGTCGGTACCTCTGAGGTGGCCCTTGCTGGTTACCACAAGGATGAGATCATCGACCTCTCCAATGGCCCGCTGCAGTATGCCGGCTGGTCCTCCTGCTTCCGCCGTGAGGCTGGCTCCCACGGTAAGGACACTCGCGGCATCCTGCGCGTCCACCAATTCGACAAGCTGGAGATGTTTGTCTACTGCAAGCCGGAGGACGCGGAAGAAATGCACCAGCGCCTTCTGTCCATGGAAAAGGACATGCTTGCAGCCATGGAACTGCCTTACCGCACCATCGATATTGCCGGTGGCGACCTCGGTTCTTCGGCGGCCCGTAAGTTCGACAATGAGGCTTGGGTTCCCACCCAAGGCACCTACCGTGAGCTGACCTCCACCTCGAACTGCACTACCTTCCAGGCTCGCCGCCTGTCCACCCGCTACCGCGACGAGAACGGCAAGACCCAGACCGCAGCTACCCTGAACGGCACGCTGGCGACTACCCGCTGGCTCGTCGCCATTCTGGAAAACCACCAGCAGGCCGACGGCTCCGTCGTTGTCCCTGAGGCCCTGCGCCCGTTCGTGGGCAAGGATGTCCTGACCCCGCAGTAAGTCCGCCGTCGTCCTGGAGAGTTATGAACGCTGCGACGAATTTCCTGTACCGCCAGATCACCCACATTGGCAGGGGGGTGACTCTGGCACAGGGGTTAAAAATGCGCCTTTCGGGGGAAGAAAATATCCCCGATAAGGGCGGCGCGGTGTTGGTCTGCAACCACACCGGCTACATGGATTTCCTTTTCGGCGCCTTTTTGGCCTATCGCAAGAAGCGTCTCGTACGTTTCCTGGCCAAAGCTGGAATCTTTAAAGCCCCAGTGGCAGGTCCGTTGTTAAAGGCCATGCACCATGTGCCAGTTGACCGTATCGATGGCAGCACCTCCTTCCGCCAGGCGGTACAGCTGGCCAAGGACGGCGAGCTCGTGGGCGTGTTTTCTGAAGGCACAATTTCCCGCAGCTTTGAAATCCGCAGCATGAAAAGTGGCGCCTCCCGCATTGCCTATGAGGCGGGGGTGCCAGTAATCCCACAGGTCATTTTTGGTTCGCAGCGCCTGTGGACCAAGGGGCACAAAAAGAACCTGGGACGGACCAAGACCCCTGTCTTTATTACCGCCCTCGAACCGTACTATCCCACCGGCGATGCGGAGGCTGACACCGCGGAGATTCGACGCCGCATGCAAGAGGCGTTGGAAGGGCTATGGGAGCAGTACGAAGCCGAATTTGGGCCCATGCCTGCCGGTGAATACTGGGTGCCCGCCCGTAAAGGTGGAGGGGCCCCTACCCTTGAAGAGGCAGAAGCCCGCGATGCTGAAGTGGAAACCGAACGCCACCGCGTACGCCGACTGCGCGACGATCTAGTGGGCCTCAAAGAACGCGTCTCCGTTACTACGGTTGACTTGGTGCGCAACCACATGGCCGCCGCCAAGGGAAAAGACGGGGAGGAGCCAAAGAATAAGGCGCGTACCGCTCCGGAGACCCTGGAGTGGATCAAGAACAACCTCAACGCCGTGGTAGAAGAGGCAACCCGCGGCTTGGATGAAGGTCGCGATAAGGTCGCGGATGTCATGGCGCAGCTGAAGTCGGAGGTCGCGCAAACCCAAGCGTCCATCGCGGCCAGCAGCAAGGAGATATGGGCCGGTTCCGTAGCAGAGCAGGGCCTTTTGGCGGCAGCTACCCAATCCCGGCTTATCGTCTCGCGCTTGCCGCACCGCGTGAAGGCGCAATTCTCTTCTATACCCCGCGTGGTGGTGGCGCAGAGCAGCGCGCTGAATTGGGAAGATGGCGCGCTGACTCCGCGATTGCACAAGGCTTTGGCAGATATTTACCCGGCGGCCGAAGTCCTGATTGTGATATCACCCGCCGGTGAGGTGGATGTTCCGCAAGCCGTGTGGAGCGTTGTCCTTGATGAGGGTGCTGTGCAGCCGCGTCTTGATACCGCTGCACTGTCCGTCACTGCCGCGACCGCGGTACAAGGCGTGGAGCGCATCCTCGAGGATCTGCAAGCTAAGCCGGAAGAAGTTTTGGTCTTTGCTAACGAGCAAGGGGATGAGGGTTTCCTCGACTGGATGTCGGTAGTGGCTTTGGAAACTGCCCCTATTGAGGTGGTTAAGGGTGCCCAGGCGGTCACTTATTCTGCCGAGAAAGCCGGAATGTCCGAAGTGCTTGAAGCAATGGCGCGGTTAGCGCAGAAATAGCGCGGGCTTTCCGTCCGCTTTACACCCCCGTGAGGGGGTGTTTTTCTTTTTGAATGTCTAAGTATTTTAGGAAAACTGACTGCTTACGAGCCTGAAACTTACGTGTGAGTAACCACATGTGTAACTCGCGCCCGTGACCCCTAACATAGATTTCAGGAGATAAAGTCTCTGCAGCCACGGTGCGAATCTTTCCACCGAAACCACAATTTAACTGCTTTTAGCTGTGCTTTTGCCATCTCATTCATGGATTTATGGCGCAGGCACATGCAAGCACCAAGGAAGGAGATGCGGTCAGCAATGACCCAGCAAAGCAACCAATCCTTTAACCCCGAATACTTTGAAAATCTATGGAATGGGTACGCGGATGAGGAATACGACGTAGTCATCATCGGCGGCGGTTCCGTAGGCGCCGGTGCGGCAGCGGACGCCGCTACCCGTGGCCTCAAGACCGCCGTCATTGAGGCGCGCGACTTCGCCGCAGGTACCTCTTCCCGTTCTTCCAAGATGTTCCACGGTGGCCTGCGCTACCTGGCCATGTTTGACTTCCGCCTAGTGGCAGAGTCCCTCAAGGAGCGCGAGCTGAACATGTCCACCCTGGCACCCCACCTGGTGAAGCCGCTGAAGTTTATCTTCCCGTTGACCCACCACGTATGGGAGCGCGTGATGATGTTCGGTGGCTTTACTCTTTATGACCTCATGGGTGGATCGAAGAGCGTCCCAATGCAGAAGCACCTCACCCGCAAGGGCGTGCTGAAGGTGACCCCGGGTCTGAAGGACGATGCCATTGTGGGCGGCGTGCGCTACTACGACACGTTGGTTGATGACGCCCGCCACACCATGACCGTGCTGCGTACCGCCGCCGAGTATGGCGCCGATGTACGTACCAATACCGAGGTCGTTGGCTTTGACAAGGACCGCGGCGGCCGCATCGTAGGCGCCAAGGTACGCGATACCGCCACCGGCCGCGAGACCACCGTGCGCGGCAAGGTCTTTATCAACGCCACCGGTGTGTGGAATGACAAGATTCAAGAGATGGCCGGCGTGGAGGGCAAGTTCACCGTTCACGCCTCCAAGGGCGTGCACATCGTCGTGCCGAAGGATGCGCTCGATGCAGAGGCAGCCCTGTGCTTCGTCACCGAAAAGTCCGTTCTCTTCGTTATCCCGTGGGGCGAGTACTGGATTATCGGTACCACCGATACCGATTGGGAAAAGGGCCTCTCCTTGCCAGATCCGGCACCAACCAAGTCCGATATTGACTACATCTTGGATCAGGTTAACCAGCGCGTGCGCCGCAAGATCACCCGCGATGACATCGTGGGCGTCTACTCCGGTCTGCGCCCGCTGTTGTCCGGCAAGTCCGATTCCACCACCAATCTTTCCCGTAACCACGCGGTTGCGCGCGTGGCCCCAGGTATGGTTTCTGTTGCCGGCGGTAAGTACACCACGTACCGCGTCATCGGTAAGGATGCCGTGGACCTGGCAGTGGAGGAGCTGGATACCAAGGTCCCGGAGTCTATCACCGAGCAAACCCCGATCCTGGGCGCCGCCGGCTACCACGCCTTGGCCAACCAGGTCCCATCCTTGGCTCGTCGCTACAACCTGAGCGAGAAGTTCATTGAGCACCTGCTCGGCCGCTATGGCTCCCTGCTGGGTGAGGTTTTGGCACCGGCAGTGGAGGACGCCTCCTTGCTCGAGCCAGTTCCTGGTGCCGAGTCCTACTTGTGGGCCGAGGTCCGCTACGCCGTCACCCACGAGGGTGCATTGCACTTGGAAGACATCCTGTCCCGCCGCCTGCGCATCGCCATCGAGTTCGGCGACCGCGGTGTGAACGCCGCCCCGGCCGTTGCTGATTTTGTGGCACCGCTGCTGGGCTGGAGCGACTCCGACAAGGAGCGCGAGGTATCCCAATTCAAGGCCCACACGCAGGCCGAACTTGAAGCAGAAGCTGCGGTAACTGACCGCGAAGCCAATGACATTTTGGTGCGCGCAGGATCCGCCCGACCCACCCAAAACGAGGTATAAGTTATGACCGGATTTGATGCATTCCTGTGGGAGTTTATCGGCACTGCGTTGCTGCTCCTTCTAGGCAACGGCGTATGTGCGCTGGTAAACCTGCGCACCTCTGGCGCACGCGGCTCCGATTGGATAGTTATTGCCTTGGGCTGGGGCATGGCGGTCTTCGTCGGCGCGAGCGTGGCCGATCCCACGGGCGGGCACCTTAACCCCGCCGTCACCGTAATGTTGGCCGTCAATGGCTCGCTCGAGTGGTCTCTGGTGCCGTACTACTTACTGGGCCAGATCCTTGGCGCTATCCTCGGTGCCATTCTGGCGTGGGCTGCCTTTAAGCAGCTTTTCGACGCCAATAATTACGACGACGCCGGAAACGTCACCGGCGCCAATAAGGACACCAACGGTATCTTCTTTACCAAGCCGGCACATCCTAAGAACGGCTGGAATGCGGTGACGGAGTTCATCGCCACCTGCGTGCTGTTGATGTTCATCGCCTTCGGCCCCACCGGCGGCGAGCTTGGCCCAATGAGCTACTTTGCTGTTGCTTTCGTTGTGGTGTCGGTCGGCCTGTCCCTGGGTACACCTACGGGTTATGCCATCAATCCGGTCCGTGACCTGGGCCCGCGAATTGCTTATGCATTCATCTTGCCCATCCAGGACAAAGGCAGCGCGAACTGGGGCTATGCTTGGGTCCCCATCGTAGCCCCATTGGTCGCGGCCGTAGCCGTTGGCCTGTTGTCCGTTGCGCTCTAATTTCATCTTCGTATAGGAGACTAGACACATGACTAACAAGAAATACGTCGCCGCTATCGACCAGGGAACCACGTCGACGCGCTGCATCATCTTTGACCACAACGGCGAGCAGGCTGCCGTTGGCCAGCTCGAGCACGAGCAGATCTTCCCGGAAAAGGGCTGGGTAGAACACGACCCAGAAGAAATCTGGAGCAATACCCGTCGCGCCGTCGGTGAGGCTCTTGCCAATGGCGATATCACCGTGGAAGACATTGACTCGGTAGGTATCACCAACCAGCGTGAGACCACCGTGGTGTGGGATAAGCACACTGGTAAGCCGGTCTACAACGCCATTGTCTGGCAAGATACCCGTACCACCGCCATCTGTAAGGAACTCTCGGGTGAGGAAGGACCGGAGAAGTGGCGCCGCCGCACCGGTCTCATCATCAACTCCTACCCGGCGGGACCGAAGGTAAAGTGGATCCTCGATAACGTCGAAGGCGCCCGCGAGCGTGCCGAGGCAGGCGACCTGCTCTTCGGCACCATCGATAGCTGGCTGCTGTGGAACCTCACCGGCGGCGCCGAGGGCGATGCCGGCCGCGAAGCGCTGCACGCCACCGACGTCACCAACGCCTCCCGCACCTTG
Source organism: Corynebacterium sp. MSK158 (assembly GCF_030229085.1). Classification (NCBI taxonomy): domain Bacteria; kingdom Bacillati; phylum Actinomycetota; class Actinomycetes; order Mycobacteriales; family Corynebacteriaceae; genus Corynebacterium; species Corynebacterium sp. MSK158. Next base: position 16,070 of record NZ_JASPHJ010000014.1, on the reverse strand, counting down.
CTTATGGACATCGAAAAGCTGGAGTGGGATGAGGAATTGTGTAAGGAAATGGGCATCCCGATGTCCATGCTGCCGGAGATTCGCCCGTCCCTGGGCGATTTCCGTACCGTGCGTGAGCGCGGCTCGCTTTCCGGCGTGCCTATCCGCGCCATCCTGGGTGACCAGCAGTCCGCGATGTTCGGCCAGGGTTGCTTCCGCGCAGGTTCCGCAAAGAATACCTACGGAACCGGTCTGTTCCTCCTGCTGAATACGGGTACCACCCCGAAGTTCTCCGAGAACGGCCTGCTGACCACCGTCTGCTTCCAGCGCGAGGGCGAGCGCCCCGTGTATGCCCTCGAGGGTTCTGTATCCATGGGCGGTTCCTTGGTGCAGTGGCTGCGCGATAACCTGCAGATCATCCCCAACGCTGCGTCCATCGAAAACCTCGCGCGCGAGGTTAAGGATAACGGCGGCGTTTATATCGTGCCGGCCTTCTCCGGACTCTTCGCTCCGTACTGGCGCCCAGATGCCCGTGGCGTCATCGTGGGCCTGACCCGCTTTGCTAACCGCAAACACTTGGCTCGCGCCGTGCTCGAATCCACCGCGTACCAGACGCGCGATGTTGCCGACGCCATGGTGGCGGACTCCGGCGTGGAGATTACCGAGCTGCGCGTGGATGGTGGCATGACCATGAATGAACTGCTGATGCAGTTCCAGTCCGATATCCTCGGCGTGGAAGTACACCGCCCGAAGAATATCGAGACCACCGCCACCGGTGCTGCCTTCGCGGCAGGCCTGGACCATGGCTTCTGGGATGACCTCAGCGTCTTGGGCAGCCAGGCCGGAGACATGAAGGTATTCAAGCCGAAGCGCGACAAGGAAGAGGTAGAAGGGCTCTACCGCGACTGGAAGCGCGCTATTAAGCGCTCCCTGGAGTGGGAGGATAACGAGGACGAGGATCTGAACTTCTAAGTCCTGACGTAAACTCGCGGGTATGGAGATTTTCCCAGCCCGCGCGCCTCGCCTCATCGCGAGCGATATTGACGGCACCCTGCTGGACCGCAACCACCGCGTCCCGCGTCGCAACCGTGACGCCGTGGCGCGGGCAGTCCAACAGGGTGCCTATTTTGCGCTTTCTACCGGTCGTCCGTTCCGCTGGATTGCCCCGGTGCTGGAGCAGCTGCCCGTGCGGCCGGTATGCGTGACCTCGAATGGTGCTGTCTTGTATGACTCCGCGGAGGATCGGGTGATGTCCGCCCATGAGCTTTCGCCTGCCGCGTTGGCGGAAGTGGTGGACGTGGCCCAGACCGTACTTGGCTCCGTGGGCTTTGGTGCGGAGCGGGCTGGGGGCTCGCTTGCCGACGCCGTCGAGGACCTCTTCGTAGTCGAGCGTCACTACTCCGAAAACGCCCTGTTTGAGGGCTTTGGCGTGGTCAGCATGGGCGAGCTAGTGGGGCAGCCGGCGGTGAAGTTCCTCATCCGCAACACGGACTACTCCGCCCCAGAGCTCTATGAGCTCATCGCGCCGCACATCGATCCGGAGCTCGCGCACCTGACCTATTCCATGCAGGAAGGAATCTTGGAGGTTGCCGCGCCCAATGTGACTAAGCGCCGCGGGGTGGAATGGCTGGCGGAGCACACCGGCGTCGCCCAGCAAGAGACTATTGCCTTTGGGGATATGCCCAACGATATAGAGATGCTGACGTGGGCCGGCTGTGGCGTGGCCATGGAAAACGCCCACCCGGAGGTTAAGGCTGCCGCGGATGCGGTCACCGTGGCTAACCACCAGGCGGGCGTCGCTAAGGTGCTAGAGCGCTGGTTCTAGTCGGTAAAGATGTCTACCTTTTCCGTTTCGGTGTTGTAGACAATCTCGCCGCCCTGGAACTTCACGCGGATTTCCTTGCCATTCTTTTCCTCGTTGGAGGTCGGCAGGCCGAGCTTGGAGGCATTATCGCCCTCGGACCACTTCTTAGCAATCTCACCCGTCAGGGCCTTGGTGCCGGACTCCTTGGAGGAGAGCACCACGCCATTCTGGAAGAGTTGGTAGAGGATCTTGCCGCCGTCGGTAGTATCCGGGCCGCCGACTGCCAAGCCTAGGACAGGGCCGAAAGCGTTGAGGACGGAGGTCCAGGATTCCTTCAGGCCTTCGTTGTTGGAGACTTGGACAACCTTGTTGACAATCTCCGGGATATCCCCGGTGGTCAAGTTGCCCGCCACCTTCTGATCGGTATCAGGCTTCTGCAGGCGGTCATTGGCGATGAGCACGCCGAAGACTGCGGCGGCGATGCCGGCAAGGGCGGTAATTGTGGAGACCGGGACCTCGACGTCGCCCAGCGAGGACATGATTTCCTCGCCCGCCTGCTGCGGGGTCTTGGGGGTATTTGGCTGTGGAGACTCTTGCCAGTTCAGGTCCGTGCTGTTCTTGCCGGACTTGATGGCATCCGCCTTGCGCTTGGTATTCTTTCGAATCTCGTCCCAGTGGCGCGTGGTGTACTGACCAGGGCAGGCCGTGTAGTGGAAATCATTATGGCCCGCGAACGCCGGCACGGTGGCCATGGTTCCTGCAGGGAACTTGGAGCCGTTGAATCCGCCGGAGTACAGGCTGGTCTTGCCCATTGGATCGATGCCAGAAATAGCGGCCTTCCAGCCAGCAATCTCGGCGACGGAGTTGAGCATCTCACGAGACGGCTCTGCTGTCTCGTAGTTGCCAATCATGGAAATGCCCCAGTTATTGGAGTTGAAGCCACCCACGTGGGCGCCCTGTACGGCCTTGTCCAGACCGCCGTAGCGGCCTTCGTAGATGGTGCCGAACTTATCCACGAGGACGTTATATCCGATATCGCACCAACCCAGGGTCTGCGCATGGTAGTCGTAGGCACCGCGTACCTGTGCCGCTGCCTGTGCGCGGGTGTAGTTATTCGTACCCGCGGTGTGGTGCAGGGTCATGGCTTTCAAGCCATCATCGTAGGTGGGCTGCTGGCAGCGCTTAGATTCGTCTGCGCCCCATCCGGCGCGGGTGACCACCTTGGGCATGCCCGCGGTTTCTGCGGTGGGCTCGATGGCTTCGCCTTCCTGGGCGTTGCCGTCGATAAACACGGCGTCGAGATCCGCAACCTGGGTGCGCTCATCGGCCACGGGGGAGATATCGCCGACGTTGTACGCAAGCGGCGCGGGGCGGTTGGCATCAGCGCCCTTGGCGGCCTTGTCTAGGAGGGAGTCTTCCTTCTTGTCGAGGTTGGAACCGGTCACGAGGTCAACGTTGGCCATAGAAACCTGCACATCGTTGGTATCGCCCACGAAGATGAGTTCGGTGCCGTTCTTGCCCTCGGTGTAATTCATTGCATCCATGGGCAGCCACTCGCTCCAGGAACCGTCCTGTTGCTTGGAGCGGACGAAGGAGTTGATATCTCGCTTGCCTTCCCAGGTGACGGCGAACATGTTAAAGGTTTCGTCGCGGTGGAACTGCTTGACCGCGCGGCGGCTTTCGCCGTCGCCCTGAGCGGCTACGGCTGGGTCATCGACGACGATGGATTCGCCGTCACTGAAGCTAGAGGAGGAATTTTTTACCTCAATGGGACCGCCGTTGCCGGAGTCTTGGGTCTTGAGAACTTGCTGTCCGCCGAATGCGGCCGTTACGGCGAGCGCGATGGAGGTGACCGCCGCGATGACGGGGGTGGACCACTTTGACCTGGTGGGTACTAGTCGACGTCGTTGTTGCACTGTTATCTCCCTAGGGTTGTGCAGCTGTAAAAACGGTTGCCAAAAGTTAAGAGTTGATAGTGATGGTACGTTTGTGACTTCTGTGAAATCTGTTGCGACACGCCGATGTGCCGTGTCAGCTGCCGTAGTGCAATAAAGTGGAGGCCATGACTTCTTATGACCTCATCGTTGTTGGCTCTGGATTTTTTGGCCTAACGGTTGCCGAGCGCGCCGCTAGCCAGCTGGATAAGAAGGTGCTCATTGTGGAGCGCCGCAATCACCTCGGCGGCAATGCCTACTCCGAGGCCGAACCCACCACCGGAATCGAGGTGCACAAGTACGGCGCGCACCTCTTCCACACCTCTAATAAGCGCGTGTGGGATTACTGCAATAAGTTCACCGATTTCACTGACTACCAGCACCGCGTGTTTGCCATGCACGATGGCACCGCCTACCAATTCCCGATGGGCCTGGGTCTTATCAACCAGTTCTTCGGCCGGTACTACTCACCTGATGAAGCGCGCCAGCTCATCAAGGACCAAGCCGGTGAGTTCTCCCCGGAAGAAGCGCAAAACCTGGAGGAAAAGGCCATCTCCCTCATTGGCCGTCCGTTGTATGAGGCCTTCATCCGCGATTACACCGCAAAGCAGTGGCAGACCGACCCGAAGGAGCTGCCGGCCGCGAATATCACTCGCCTGCCGGTGCGCTACACCTTCAACAATCGCTACTTCAATGACACCTATGAGGGCCTGCCTGTAGACGGCTATGCGGCATGGCTAGAAAACATGGCCGACCACGACAATATTGAGGTCCGCCTCGATACCGACTGGTTTGAAGTGCGCGAAGAGCTGCGCGCCGAGTCCCCAGATGCGCCCGTGGTCTACACCGGCCCACTGGATCGCTACTTTGATTTTGCCGAGGGCGAGCTGGGTTGGCGCACCCTCGACTTTGACTTGGAGGTGCTGGATACCGGCGACTTCCAGGGCACCCCGGTGATGAACTACAACGATGCGGACGTGGACTACACCCGCATCCATGAGTTCCGTCACTTCCACCCGGAGCGCAAGGATAAGTACCCGAAGGATAAGACGGTCATCATGAAGGAGTATTCGCGCTTTGCCGATAAGGGCGAGGAGCCGTACTACCCAATCAATACTCCAGAGGACCGCACCAAGCTGGAGGCCTACCGTAAGCTCGCAGCCCAGGAGTCGAAGGATAATAAGGTTCTCTTCGGCGGCCGCCTGGGCACCTACCAGTACCTGGATATGCACATGGCTATCGGTTCGGCGCTGTCTATGTTTGATAATAAGCTCGCGCCCTTCTGGAACGAGGGCAAGGCCATTGAGCAGGAGCGTGGCCACTAAGAGCTATGCTTAATCACCTCTGAGGAAAGGAGGTGACGGCATGGCTGACCGCCGCATGTGGAAAATGTCGCCGGAGCGGCTGCAGGAGCACCTGAAATTGCGTAGCCGCGCATCGCGCATTCCCGATAAAAAGAAGGAACAGTCCAAGAAGGCCTGCCGGAACTCCCGGCGGGCCTTTCCGCTTTTTGGTGCAGAAACTATTGGGTTATTCCCAACCGTTTGACTTAACCCAACGTTAACTGTTAAAGTTAACTATAGGTTAACAAATATCAAACGGGACAATAATCCGAGAAAGGGGTTAACAATGAACCAGTTTGAAACCCTGCGCCAGGATCTGCACGAGAACTACGGCCACGAGTACACGGCCGCGGAAATCGATGCCAAGCTCGATGAGGTTATTGCCAAGCACACCAAGAAGGCGGAGCTCGATGAATTCGTGCCGCTTTTGGTGGAGCGTGAGGTGCGCGACTACTTCGGTGCTCACCGCCTGCACGTTCGCTTTGCTGCCGGTACCAATAATGCGCTGGCTCAAGCCGCAGCGGAACTAACCCGCAAGCACGCCGGCGACGCCCTCTTTGTAGATACCGCCGTTGCTCACCCAGAAAACGAAGCGGAAGGCCACCTTGCCCACGTCATGAACGAGCGCGGCATGGGTGAGGCCCCGAATAAATACCTCGATGAGGTGCGCACGGTAGCGATGCCGGATTACATCGTGTTCTTGGGCCGCGAGATCGAGCGCGATGAGGCGGGCAAGGACATCAAGATTTGGGATATTCCTGCTGCGGATACCGTGGAGCAGGCACGTGAATTGGCTGATGACCTCGAAGCCCGCGTGCTCTACATGCTTAACAAGCTGGGCATTGATCCGGTAACCGAGCCGGTCAACGCCTAGAAGCGATACGGGTTGGGCAGCTGGGAGGAGACGTTATTATTAGCCACCCAGAAGCCCGCAAACCTATAGGGCATGTAGTGAGTGCCCATGCCGGGGCGCCATTCCGGCGTCCCCAGAAGCGGGGGAGTTTTGCGGTCGCGCTGCGGATATAGCCTTTCTGGCAGCGCGCCCACCATGGGGTGGTAGTCCTTGAGGACTCGAGCGAAGGCGGAGTCGAAGTCTTCCCGCGACAGATCCTGGGACAGGTCATTAATGCGCTGCGTTATCTGGCGCAAGCTGGCGTTGTCGGGCTGGCGGGAGAGCGCCGCTTGGGCGTCACCAAGCAGCCATTGCACCTCGCCTGCGCGCCCCGCGGTATCGCCGGCGCAGAAATTTTCCAGGGAATCTATCTGTGCTGCGGCCGTATTGATTTGCTTGAGCGCTTTGTAGGCCTCCTTGATGGAAGCAGCGTGCAGGGAATAGTCCTGGATGTTCTCCAGCGCCTTGAGCGTCGGCCGCGCATCAGTGTACTGATTGACCAGAGAGCGCCACTGTACCTTCAGATAGTCGCCCGCCAAGGGGGAATGCAGGGCGTCAATCCGTGCCTCCGTGCGCTTGATGAGTTCCTCAGCCCCGTCGCGAGCGCCCTTAATATAATCGAAGCGCTTACGCACTCGGGCGCGGCGGATGAACAAGTAAGTAATGAGGCCAACCGCGCCCAGAACCACGAGCATCACAGTGGCTGCGATGAACACGGACCACGTGGGCGCATCCTGCGTATCTTGCCGACGCACGGTGGTATCCGCGGCGGCGCGCGTTGCCAGGATCATGCCGACGGTATAGTCACCGTCCGCCAGCGCCGGCCGCATTTGGTCCAAAATGCCGTCTACGCGGCCCTCGTCATAAATTTTGATGTCCTGGCACACCTCTGTGCCACAGTGCACGGCCATACTATTGGGCTCAAAACCTACCGCGATGGCGAGCACATTTTTCTGTAGCCCACTTCCATTGATGAAATGCGGATGCTCGCGTTCCAAGTCATGGAATAGAGTCCGGGAAAAATCCTCGCCTGAATTCGGATACGTAGCGTAGAGAACCTCGTGCACGGAATCCGGCAAATGCATGGACTGTGCTTGCGATTTGATGGCGTCTTCGTCCGAATTGCTGAGGATTTGGGCGTTGTCCAGAAACTCCACCGCGGGCTTTTCCTCTGCGATAGCGGCGGGCGCGCTGGCTACAGTGAGAAGACCTACTGCTGCCGCGCAAGGAACCCATCTCATGATGTTCCATCATACGGGCTCCGCGTGTAAACCGTAGTACTTATGCAAAAGCAACTACGCTAAATCGCTGACTACTGTTTATACCGTTTGGAGAATCGAAGCTATCGTGACTGCCAACAACACCCAGGCCCATGAGCCCCTGCAGCGCATCCTGCTGCCTAAGCGCGGCGAGCCCTTTGATGTGCGGATGCTCTACCTCATCGAGGCCGAGCAAAACCGTGAACGCCTTAGCTGGTTTGACCGCACGTCCGTAACCATCCCTGCCGGCGAGGAAGCATCTTTTGAAACCTACTTCAACGCCTTCCCAGCCTCCTACTGGCGCCGCTGGTCCCAGCTGCGTTCCGTAATCCTCAGCCTAGACATTGAGGGCCAGGCAAATATTTCCCTCTACCGCTCCAAGCAGGATGGCCAGCGCATTTCCGTGTCCAACCACCTGGTAGGTACCGGCCACCACGAGTTTGAGCTGCCGCTTAAAAACTTCGAGGACGGCGGCTGGCTGTGGTTCGATATCACCGCCGAGCAGGAAACCACGCTTGCCGACGCCGCCTGGTGCTCCCCCCACGCCCCCGGCCCACAGCTGCTGCCGGACGGCACCGAGCAACCAGCGCAGGACAAGCGCGTGGCGGTTGGCATCCCCACCTTTAACCGCCCGACCGATGCCGTGGCAGCGCTCAAGGCACTGGCCGAGGACCCAGTAGTAGACGAGAGTATCGACTTCGTCCTCATGCCGGACCAAGGCAACCAGCACCCGGCCGATGAGCCGGGTTACGACGAGGCGGTGGCCCACTTTGGCGAGCGTTTCCGCGAATTCCGTCAGGGCAACCTGGGCGGCTCCGGCGGCTACTCCCGCATCATGTACGAGGCGCTGGAAAATACCGATTCGCCCTTCATCCTGTACATGGACGATGACATCGCCATCGAACCGGACTCCGTGCTGCGCGCGGTACAAGCGGCCCGCTACGCGGCCAAGCCCATTATCGTCGGCGGCCAGATGCTCAACCTACAGGAGCGCTCCCAGCTGCGCACTACCGGCGAGCAGGTTAACCGTGCCGATTTCATGTGGGGCGCGGCGCCGCACGCCGTTTACGACCACGACTTTGCCAAGTACCCGCTGCGCGCCATCGGTACCCGCGAAACCCACCTGGATCCGAAGAAGTATGATTCCCGCGCGCTGCACCGCCGCGTTGACGTGGAGTACAACGGCTGGTGGATGTGTCTCTTCCCGCGCATCGTGGCAGAAACCAACGGCCAGCCGCTGCCGCTGTTTATCAAGTGGGACGATACCGAGTACTCCCTGCGCGCTGCGCGCAACGGATTCCCCACGGTGACCTGGCCGGGCGCCGCTATCTGGCACATGGCCTGGGCCGACAAGGACGATGCCATTGACTGGCAGGCCTACTTCCACCTGCGCAACCGCCTCATCGTTGCCGCGATGTACCACGAGGGACCGGCCAAGGGCATTACCAAGTCCATCTTTAAGTCCACCCTCAAGCACACCATGTGCATGGAATACTCCACCATGGCCATCCAAATTGAGGCCATGCGGGACTTCCTGGCCGGGCCGGACCATCTCTTCGACATCCTGGAGTCTTCGCTGCCGCGCATCGCACAGATCCGCAAGAACTATTCCGATGCCGTCATCCTGGAATCCGCCGATGAGCTGCCGGCTCCCACCGGCGCGCCGAGCGTGCCCACCCGCAATATCGGCGGCCGTCTGGCCAAGATTAAGAAGATCCCGTGGGCCATCAAGGGCCTCAAGCACCTCGTCAGCAAGGAAGACGCTGCGCACCATGAGGCGCCGCAGCTCAACCTCACCCCGGACGAGGCCCGCTGGTTCACCTTGTCCCGCGTAGATTCGGCCACTGTGTCCACCGCGGGTGGCACCGGCGTGGCCTTCCGCAAGCGGGATCGCGATCTGGCCAAGGACCTCGTGACCCAGACCCGCGAACTGCTGAAGGAAATCGAGGAGAACTTCGACGACCTGCGCGCCGAATACCGCGCGGCACAGCCGGAGCTGACTTCGCGCGAGTCCTGGAAGAAGGTCTTCGATGCCCAATAAGCTTTCCGTAGCAGAATCGCGCGTCCTCGAATCCATCCAGGGTGCAGCCTTCGACGTGCCCGGCGTGCTGCCCACCGCCCGCGGGCTTAGCCACTGGGGCGAGCATGCCTTGGGCTGGATGGGCAGCGCTGCGGTAGGGGCGGGCATCGACAAGCGCCGCCGCGAAGTCTGGATCCGTGTTGGAGCCGCCGCCTTCCTCGCGCACGCCGCCAGCGTGGTGCTCAAGCGCATCGTGCGCCGCAAGCGCCCGGATTATCCGTACGTGCGCGTGGGGGTAAAGACCCCCTCCAAGTTGTCTTTCCCCAGCTCGCACGCGACTTCGACCACCGCATTCCTGGTGGCGGTAAGCCGCCTGACCGGCCGCAAGGCGCCCCTTTTCGGCGTGCCGGTAATGATGGCATCGCGTATGGTGCTCGGAGTGCACTACCCAACAGATACGGCCGTGGGTGCGGCCATCGGCGCTGCTACCGCGGAGGTCGTGATGAAAGGAATGAAGCATGAGTGATGATGGAAACCAGCACTTTTTCCATTCGGAACCGCACACCTCTGGCGTAGATACCGGCCGCAAGCGCAAGCCGCCGAAGAATCTTGTCGATGGCATGATTAAGGCCCTGCGCCCCAAGCAGTGGGTCAAAAACGTCCTGGTGCTGGCCGCCCCCGCCGCGGCCGGCGCCGATGCGCTGTTCCATGGCCGCGTGCTTCTCGACGTCCTCTTGGCCTTCGTCGTCTTTTGCCTCGGCGCTTCCTCCATCTACCTGATTAACGATGCGAAGGACTGGCGCGAGGACCAAGAGCATCCGACCAAGCGCTTCCGCCCGATTGCCTCGGGCGTGCTGCCGATTAAGCTCGCCTATGTCATGGCTGTGGTGCTCATCGGCCTGTCCATTGGCCTGTCTTTCCTTGCCACCGCCGGCCCGCAGCTGGCTATCGTGATGGCGATTTATATCGCGTTGCAGTTGGGCTATTGCTTTGGCTGGAAGCATATGCCGGTGATCGATATTGCGCTGGTGTCCTCCGGTTTCATGCTGCGCACTATGGCCGGTGGCGTAGCCGCAGGCATCGAGCTGTCCCAGTGGTTCTTGCTGGTGGCGGCCTTCGGTTCGCTGTTTATGGCCTCCGGCAAGCGCTACTCGGAGATCCTGTTGGTAGAACAGACCGGCGCGAAAATCCGCAAGTCTCTCGAGGGGTATACGCCCACCTACCTGCGCTTCGTGTGGACCCTAGCCGCCACCGCTGTGGTCATCTGCTACACCCTGTGGGGCTTCGAACTCGCAAATGACGCCCAGACCGGTGGCGTGTGGTACCAGATTTCCATGGTGCCGTTTACCATCGCCATCCTCCGCTACGCGGCCGATGTGGACCGCGGCCAGGGTGGTGCACCGGACGAGATTGCACTGGAGGACCGCACCTTACAGGTTCTCGCCTTGGCCTGGCTCTCCTGCATTGCCATGGCGGTTTATATTATGCCGTTGTTCTAGACACAGGTGAATTGATATAGAAATTTTCCGCGGGACTGATAAACTTTCTCCCCGTGCTTAACATCGATCACAAGAGTATCGCCCGCTGGAGTACTCCAGCGGTCGTTCTTGTGATCGGTGTTTTGTCTTTTTGGGGCGGCTTCGCGCGCCGCTGGATTTCCGATGATGGCCTCATCGTCCTGCGCACCGTGCGAAACCTCGAAGCCGGAAATGGACCCGTGTTCAATATGGGCGAACGCGTCGAGGCTAATACCTCCACGCTATGGCAGTACCTCATTTTCCTGGTGCGCTGGGCGACCCACGCAAACCTGGAAGGCATCGCCATTTACTTGGGGCTCATCCTGGCGGTAGTGGCAATGGTGGTCGGTACGGGGGCGTCGGCAAGCATGCGCTCTGGCGCTGTTCTTCCGGCCGGTGCGCTGGTGTATCTGGCCCTTCCCCCGGCCAGGGACTTCTTCACCTCGGGACTGGAGTGGGGCCTCTGCATTTTCTATCTAGCTGTGCTCTGGTCGCTGTTGCTGCGTTGGTCGCGGCCCGCTCGTCACTCCAGTAGTAATACCGATGCCTACTGGCTTGCCTTTTGGGCCGGATTGTCTTGGCTGGTGCGCCCAGAGCTCGCCCTGTACGGCGGGCTGATAGGTGTATTGCTGCTGGTATCCCATCGCTCGTGGAAGATTCTTGCCGCCGCGGTACCGCTGCCGTTGGCCTATGAGATTTTCCGCATGGGTTACTACGGGCTGCTGACCCCGCACACGGCCGTCGCCAAGTCTGCAGCTGGTTCCGAATGGGACAAGGGCTTTACCTACCTGGCAGATTTCGTCGGCCCGTATTGGCTCTTCCTGCCGCTCGCGGTGCTTGTTTTTGCAGGCCTATGGAAAGTGAACCTGCGGCCTACTGCAGTGCGCTCTACCACCACAGCGGTATATCTCTTTGTGGGTTCGGCCCTCATTCACACGCTGTATGTCCTGCGCGTGGGTGGAGACTTTATGCACGGCCGCATGTTACTGCTGCCACTTTTTGCGTTTCTGCTTCCGATTTTTGCCGTTAGCGTACGCATGTGGCTCGTCTCCGTTCTCTGCGCGGTGTGGGCGCTGGTTATCGTTCTACGCGGCCATCCGGTGGATCGCAGCATCTATGCGGATGAGATCTCCATTGTGGACGAACGTGATTTTTGGACCTACGCTACCCAGCGCCAGGATCCTCCCATGCGCGCCGAAGAGTTCCTTGGCGCCAAGTTCATGGAGGACTACCAGGAGGGCATCGATGAGCTAGAAGCCGGCGACGCCATGACCTTCCGCTATCTCAAGGGCGAAGATCAGTTCTCGTGGATGGCCACGCCTGCAGACGCTTCGCGCACCGATCCGCCGACCGTTTACTTGCTCAATTTGGGCCTGTCTTCCATGAATGCGCCGCTGGATATTCGCGTGCTGGACAATATTGGCCTCAGCAACCCCTTGGCCGCGCGCCAGCCGCGCATCGTGGGAGGACGCATTGGGCACGACAAGAGCCTGGAAATATCGTGGCAGGTGGCAGATTCCGCGGTCGATATCGATGAGACTCCGCCGTGGATTAATAAGCACGAGGCGGCCAAGGCTCGAGCTGCGCTTGCCGACGCCGATTTTCAGAAACTCTTCGCCACATACAGGGAACCCTTAACTTGGGACCGTTTCTGGAAAAATATTAAATTTTCCCTGACCGACGGCCGGACCCTCACTTTTTCTTCTAATCCCTCTGACTACCTGCATTAATCCATTCAAATGCAGGCTCTAGGGGAACCTAGGATACACTATTCTGTGACATTGTTATCGATCCGTGACGTTAACGGTATACAGGTTCCGGACGATAGAACTTAGTGACAATCACCGAGTAGTTTGAAGGAGAAAGATGACTGCTTCCATTAAGGGTCGCGTCCTTTCAGCCATCATGGCAGTTGCCGTAGCTTTGGGTCTAGCTGTCGTGGCGGGTTCCCAGCCAGCAGAGGCAGCCAACCGCGACTGGCTGCGCCGTGACGCCACTGGTACATGTGAGTGGGACAAGGTCGCCTGGTGGGTTCAGCGTTGCGACGTTTGGTCGCAAGCGATGGGTCGTAATATTCCCGTACAGATACAGCCGGCGAAGCGGGGTGGAAATGCGGCACTCTATCTGCTTGATGGTCTGCGCGCAACTAATCATACAAATGCGTGGGTAAACGATGTTAATGCGGCGAAGACCTATGAACCACACAACATCACACTTGCGATGCCAGTTGGCGGAGCCGCCTCTTTCTACGCGGACTGGCAGGGACCTGCGACCTACGACCTGTCAAATCCTGTTAATTATAAATGGGAAACTTTCCTAACCAGTGAATTACCAGGCTATTTGGAGCGCAACTTCGGCGTGGCACGTAATAATAACTCTATTGCAGGTTTGTCGATGGGGGCTGGTGCTGCGCTAACTCTCGCAGCGAAGCATCCTAATCAATTTCGTCAGGCGCTGTCCTTCTCTGGCTTCTTGACTACAACTGTCCCCGGTGCACAGACATTCATGCGTCTAGCCATGTTGGATGCAGGCGGCTTTAATATCAATGCAATGTACGGATCGCTATTTAATCCGAAGCGTTTCCAAAACGACCCACTGTTGTTAATTCCGCAGTTGCGAAACACCAATCTATATATTTCATCAGCCTCTGGTATTCCGGGGCCTGGCGACAGTCACTATTTGCCGGAGCATCAAGCTGCTGGCGCGGCTTTGGAGGTCGGATCTAATATAACCACTCACGTGTGGGAAGGTGCAGCTCGACTACAGGGCTTAAACCCGACTGTAAGTTATCCAGCCCAAGGGTTGCATAACTGGGAGCAGTTCGGCTATCAGCTCAATCGCTCTAAGCCACAGGTCTTGAATGTAATGAACGCGTGGTAGTGCAACTATTCAGCTAACTGAATTGATAGACTGAGGCAAAGCCAATGTGGGTTAATGCGTGGAAATTTTAGGTGCAGTCTACAACCTAAACTCGGCCACGTAATATTGAGCTGGCATGATCTCTGCAATTTCTTGAGAACTTGACCCGAATGACAAAAGGTTCAAGCCTACTACCCAATATATGTTCCAATGATGGATATATTGCTCGAGACGATAAGTTGCTGGCTGTGATCTCTGCCAGAGCCTATTTGAGCTCAAGATATTTTCTAAGACTATCGAGCCGCCTGGCTCGATAGCTTTAATATTTGAATGGAAATTTTACGGGTTGGGTCATGTCGCTCTGGTTAAATCGTAAAATGATAAAGATATCATAAGTGATCTCATATTGGCTGCGGTGTTTTTACTGGACTTTGGTGAAAAACTATTTGGGTGGGCCATTTTCGGGCAAAGTGTACTTTTGCAGAGTGGATGGAATGCACTTGCGGATGCACCCGTGAGACTTCTAGCTTGAGCAAATCAGATCGAAAGTTTATTACTTTAACTAATTAATGAGGCTAGTTGGTTGCTAGACCGCTTGAGGAAGGTTCGGAGTGCATATCCCGTGGATATCGGGCTTTCATTGGATTTATAAAGTTTGAGATGCTGCTAATTCCATGGAAAATGAAAATACCGACGCACCGTTGAATTCTCATTGTGGCAGCCACATTGGGCGCAGTAGCGGTCGCCCCGCTGTATTGTCCATACAACGTGTATCAAAGCCGACGTCATTGTCGCAGACATAGAGCGTCGTTGACCTATTCAAACCCTCCGCTTAACTATTTCGAGCCTAGCCCTTTGCGGACACTCATACAGCTACAGTTGGTTCGAAGTGTAGCTCGTAGGCGGGGCGGCTTTGTTCTCATCAAATAGAGTGGCTTCCTTAAAACTCTCGATTAGACGATCGTGAGAAATTCAAGCTAGCGGACGCAACTCATCGAACGTATGGCGCGCTTATTGAAGGTGTTTTGGCCGAGATATTGTAATCGGCACACGCAGCAAAAAGGCCTCTCTGGCAAGGATTGCCAGAGAGATTTTGACGATGAGTTGACCTCAAGGTTCAACACATCTAGAAAGTCGTTGTTGAGGTTTATGGTACTCCGCGAATCGCCGCAGAAGGCGCCGAGGGCTTTCGCATTTTGACGAATCCCAGGTTCTGCTACGTTTGAGTGGACGGGGAAAGTCCAGAACATGCCAAGAAAATTTGACTAGAATGCGACGAATCGTGTGGTCGGTCTTGTAGAGAACCGAGTCTTGGCAGAATAATTGTGGATGCAAGCTGCCCGCTGGGTAGTAGACCCAGAGCGTGGGGGGACTAAGGCGCAGGCTCGTTAATGGACTTTGGCTGGCCCGTCGCGCGGGAAACATTCCAAGACCCGTGCCTAGTTTTTGGTCGCCGAAAGGGCGAGGCTAAGCCGTGAAAATGAGCAGCTACGCGGCACCATTGAAATTTTAAAGGTAACCTCAGCTTCTTAGCGACGCAACTCGACCCAAAACGTCGCAACTGAACCGGTTCATCGGTGGATACAAGAGTAGCTCCTGCATTGAGTTCATCTGTACGACGTCGAAGGCGAGCCGATCTAATGAGTTCGTTACCTAGCGTGGGTATCACCACTCCGAAGCCCGCAGATTAAGTGCTCGTCGTCTTCGTAATGATGTGTAGGTTGAATGCTTTAATGTTATTCCTTGTGGTAATTGGGGTGTTAAAGGTCTGCGGAATATGTGGCGTGCTCTCCACCGCGGTGAAAGCGATATCGGCCGTGAATGAACCGTGCGGCTGATGCCTCTTGCCAGCGTTTCTGGCAAGGGTGATGGTCGCTTTCCCATAACTACTCGAACACCTCAATGGCCGGATTTACGCTCGTATTTGGTGGGGCGTGAGTTCAAAGCCCAGGGCCCGTACAAGCTGTGGGTGGCTGACATTGCGTATGTGCGCACGAAGAAAAGCTTTGTGGATGCCGCGTTTGTACGACATTTACTCCCGACGGATCGTTGGGTGGGCGCTATCAGACTCGATGCGCACCCAAGCGTTGCCGCTGCAAGCTCTCAACCAGGCGATCGTGTGTGATGAGGAAACAACAGGTCTCATTGACCATTCGGATCACGGCTCGCAGTACGTCAGCGTCGTCTACAACGAACGTCTTGCCCAGCACGGGATTGCCGCTTCTACTGGGACTGTTGGCGACTCCTATGACAATGCCCTGGTCGAAAAGGTTAATGATTCCTAAAAGAGCGATCTAATCCATACTCGAAGGTGAAATGACGTTGTTGAGGTAGAGATCGCGACGCTTAAATGGGTGTCGTGGTGGAACGAGATGGGGCTTGACCAGAGCTTGGGATACCGAACCCCAGTCGAAATGGAAACCGTATTTTGGAAGCAGATCCCGCCGCAAGTAATTATAGAAA